>CACYFH010000040.1 GCA_902773635.1 uncultured Ruminococcus sp.
CCTCCTTGACAGGCGACAGCCTGTCTGCGTCGTCCGCCTCGTTCTACGAAATTTTCCGTTAATAAATTTGTTAAAGCGTTTAATGGAAACTTAGTATCAAACGGAAAGAAAGGAGGGATGAGATGAGCGACTACATGGAGCCAGAGGCGGCAGTCCGCCGCTACGCCGACACCGTCTATCGGCTCGCCTACGCCCGCACCGGCTCGCGCGAAGACGCGGAGGATGTTTTCCAGGAGGTTTTCCTGCGATATATCAGGAAAAAGCCGACATTCCAAGACGAAGAACACCGCAAGGCATGGCTGATCCGCGTGACGGTCAACTGCGCGAAGTCCCTGCGCGGCTCCTTCTGGAACCGCCGCACCGAGGGTCTGAATGAAAACCTTGTTTTCGACAGCGTGAAGGACTACGATCTCTACTACGAGCTGATGCGGCTCAAGCCGCAGGAGCGCGAGGTGATCCACCTCTTTTACTATGAGGACATGACCTCAAAGCAGATCGCACAGGCGCTCGGCGTCACAGAAGCCGCCGTTCGCACCCGTCTCACCCGCGCACGAAAAGCCCTCAAAGCATTTATGAAGGAGGAAGATTATGTTTAAGAAAAGCTACGGAGAGCTGATGAAAAAGTTCAGCCCCGATGAAGAATTGATCGAAAAAACCGTTGCCGCCGCAAATGCGGAAGAAAAGCCGAAGGTCGTGCCCCTGCGCCGTCGCCTGATCCCCGCCGTCGCCGCCGTGCTGGTGCTCGCCTTGGTGCTGACCGTTCTGCTCGTTCCGAAAAGCAAGAGCCACAGCTTCATGATCACCGTCTCCGCCGCCGAAAACACGCCCCTGCGGGATGACAGCTACGTCGAGATCGGCGCGATGAAATGGAACGGTAGCGGCTACAGCCCCAATTATGTTCATGACGCCTTCCTCGTGGATCTCTCTGTCAGCGGAGAGGATATCAAGAGCATCACCTATCGCATGAACGACGGCAAGATCGGACTATTGAACGAATGCCCGTGCCTGATCGACTACACTAATAAAGAGGAAATGATCCATGACGGCGGAGGAAACAGCTTTGCCATCGGGAGCTATTCCTACTACGATTCCGTGACCTGCTCCTACGGCAACCCCTTTACCCCCGAGGACGGGATGGAGTTCACCGTTCTGGGCGACGTCGGCACAGATTACGACGGCAGGATCTGCGCCCGCATGATGGGTGTTCGTCAAAAGCTGATCGAAGTCATGAACGAGCTGACCGTACAGACGCTCACCGAAGACGAGGTATATTCCGCATTCTTTGATTACTACAACGAAGTGTTGAAGAACGCGCGGACGCTCGTCACCGTCACCTACACCGACGGCAGCACGCAGACGCAGGAGATCAGCTTCGCCGCCGAGGTCAGCGTCACGCCCGTTCACCGCCGATTCCACGCATATAAAATTGACGAAAACGGCGAGCCGCACGTCGTGACCGACACGCTCAGTGACGTTTACGCCTTTGAGATCAGAGACGACCTCGACTGGGAGGATTGCGAGGACTATCAAGCCGTCAAGCACCTGTTCAACGACGAGAACATGATCGAGTTCGACGATTTCGATTACGACATCACCCTCACCGCAAAAATAGAGACCTAAACACAAAACGCACCCTCGCGGGTGCGTTTTATCGTTTATCAAACCTTCAATTCATCCTCGATGGTGTTCGCGGCATTCTCAAAGTAATCGCCGACGAACAGCTCCACCGTGCCTGTGTCCACGGACTTCGCGAGGTCGGGGTCGATCGGGACCTTCGCGAGCACGCGGGTCTTGTACTGCGCGGCGATCTCGTCGATGTGGCTGTCGCCGAAGATCTTATGTTCCTTGCCGCAGTCGGGACACTTGAAGTAGCTCATGTTCTCGACAAGGCCGAGGATCGGAACGTTCATCAGCTCTGCCATCCGCACCGCCTTCTCAACGATCATGGAGACCAGCTCCTGCGGAGAAGCGACGACGATGATACCGTCGAGCGGGATGGACTGGAACACGGTCAGCGGGACGTCGCCGGTGCCCGGAGGCATATCGACGAACATGTAGTCCACGTCCTTCCAGATGACCTCCGTCCAGAACTGCTTGACGGTGCCCGAGATGACCGGGCCGCGCCAGACAACGGGGTCGGTGGTATTCTCCAAAAGCAGGTTGATGGACATGATATCAATGCCGGTCTTGGTGGTCTCAGGGATGATGCCGAACTCACTGCCCTTCGCGCGCTCCTTGAGGCCGAACGCCTTCGGGATAGACGGGCCGGTGATATCCGCGTCGAGGATCGCGGTCTTGTGGCCGCGGCGGTTCAGCTCAACCGCCATCGCGGAGGTGACAAGGCTCTTGCCGACGCCGCCCTTACCGGACACGACGGCGATGACCTTCTTGACAGAGCTCATGGAATTGAGCTTTTCATGCAGATCCTGGGGCGCGGTGCGCGACGCACAGCTCTGACCGCAGGAGGAACAATCATGGGTACACTCAGACATTTTCTTCTTCCTTTTCTTCTGTAGATTCTTCGATATTTTCAACGGCTTCTTCAACCGCTTCTGTCGCTTCTTCGACTGCTTCCTTCTCCGTCTCGGCAAGCTCCTCGGCGAGACCGCCCTCGATGGGCTTCACCGCTACGGTCGGGATCTCCTCGACCTCAGCCGCTTCCTCGTCCTCGACCTTCAGCTCATAGCCGGAGACAAAGGTGTACGGAATGCCGTAGCCAAGCGCGACGCACGCGAGCGTCATGATGATGCTGGGCGTTGCCGAGCCTGCCGCGGGCGCGAGGAAATCATGCAGCGGCGCACCGGGAATGGTCGCGAAGAGGATGATCAGCAGCGCGGGCAGATCGACCAGCAGCAGTACCGCAAGGCTGAAACGCTTTACCTGCTTGCCTTCTCCGACGCGGGTCGCGTAGAACAGCAAAAGACCGAACACGAACAGCACCAAAATCTGGATCAGCGTGCCGAGTGTAGAGCCGACTGTAGCAGCCAGCGACGAGAAGAAGTATGTGCAGATGATGTAGCCGATAATCAGGAATGCGGAAAAAACAATATTCAGCTTATTTCCTTTTGAGTTTTTCATATGTGACCTCCATAAATATGTTGAAACTTTTTATTTGCGTTTCAATTCAAAGCAGTACCAGCCGCCGAGGGTGTTCTCGCGCACGATCTCAAAGCGATCGGCGACCGCCTTTCTCACGTCGTCGGCACGCACGTCGATGATGCCGCTGACGATGTAGACCGCGTCGTCCGCCATGAAGCGGCTCACGCTCTCGGAGAGCATGATGATCGCGTCCGCCACGATATTCGCGACAACGATCTCATATTTGCCCTCGACCTTATCCACCAGATCGCCCGCGATCGCGGTGAATTTGTCCGCGACATGGTTAACCTCCGCGTTCTCGTTCGCGGTACGCACCGCCATCTCGTCGATATCCACGCCGAACGCCGAGCCCGCGCCCAGCAGGACCGCCGCGATACCCAGGATGCCGCTTCCGCAGCCGACGTCGAGCACGCGCTCGCCGCCCTTGATGTGCCGCTCCAGCGCCTCCATGCACAGGCGAGTCGTCTCATGCTTGCCCGTACCGAACGCAAGACCGGGGTCGATATTCAGCACCGCGCGACCCTCGGGGTCGGTATCGGTATACCAGGAGGGATTGATCAGGAGCTTCTCGCCGACGGGCGTGGGCTTGAAGAACTTTCTCCAGTTGTTCAGCCAGTCGTCCTCCTGCACGTTGCTCAGGTCGATCTCATAGGGGATATTTGCCGCCGAGAGGTGCTCCTTCAAGAAGGAGACCGCCTCGTCGATATTGTCCTCCGGGTCGATATAAATATGGATCTTCGCCTTGCTGCGATCCTTCTGCAAGAGATCCTCGTCGATCAGGTCGATGTGCGCGATCTCCTGCACCTCCTGCTCTAAAGCGGAGTAATCCTCGATATAAATGCCGTAGGGCACGGTCATATTGGCGATCGCGGCAGCGTCGTCGACCTGCGCCGCGCTCACCTCGACCGATATCTCTGTCCAGTCCATGGTACACTTCCTTTGCTCAAATACGTTACTATGGTACCACAAACCGCCGGGTTTATCAAGAGGGGAAATGAAGTTAAGAGTGAGGAGTTAGGAGTGAGGAGTTAGGAGTGAGGAGTTAGGAATGAGGAATGAGGAATGAGGAATGAGGAATTAGGAATTAGGAATGAATGGTGGGCAAAGCCCACACCCATTTATAGAAGGAACAGAAACGCTTCATTCCCTGCCTATAGAAATCCAAAAGCCGAAGGCTTTCCCTTAACTCCTAACTCCTCACTCCTAACTCCTCACTCATTTATAAAGGGATATTGCAAGCACGATCTTACAATATCCCTCTTTTTAACCAAACAGATCCTTCAATTTATCCATGAAGCCCTTGCGCTTCTGGTAATTCTTGTCGCCGGTCGCGTCCTCGAACTCCTTGATCAGCTGCTTCTGCTTGTTGCTCAGGTTCTTCGGCACCTCGATCGTGACCCTGACGTACTGGTCGCCGCGGCCTCTGCCGCCGAGGTGCTGGATGCCCTTGCCCTTGAGCTTGAAGATATCGCCGGGCTGGGTGCCCTCATGGATCTCATAGCTCACCTTGCCGTCGAGGGTCGGGACGGTGACCGTCGCGCCCAGAGCCGCCTGGGTGAAGGTGATGGGCATATCGCACCACACATCGTCGCCCTGACGCTCGAATACCGGGTGCGGACGGATGCCGATGAACACATGCAGATCGCCCGCAGGACCGCCGTTGACGCCGGAATTGCCGTGACCGCCGACGTTGAGCACCTGCTCGTCGTTGATACCGGCGGGGATGTTGACCTCCACTGTCTTTTTGCGGCGTACCTGACCGCGACCGTTACAGGTACGGCACGGCGTCTCGACGATCTTGCCCCTGCCCCTGCAGGTATCGCACGGGCGGGAGGTCTGCACCACGCCGAAGGGCGTGCGCTGGTTGATCGTCACCTGACCTCTGCCGCCGCAGGCGGTACAGGTCTTGGGGGTCGTGCCCTTCTCCGCGCCTGTGCCGTTACAGTCCTTACAGGTAGAGACCGCCTGATACTGCACGGTTTTCTTACAGCCCTTCGCCGCTTCCTCAAAGCTGATGTAAAGCTGGGTCTCGATGTCCGAGCCGCGTCGGGGCGCATTCGGGTTAGCGGAGCGCCGTCCGCCGAAGCCGCCGAAAAAGCTGGAGAAGATATCGCCTAAGTCGATATCCTGACCGAAGGGCGAGCCTGCGCCGCCCGCGCCGTAGTTCGGATCGACGCCCGCGTGACCGAACTGGTCATAGCGCGCCTTCTTTTCGCTGTCGGAGAGCACCTCGTACGCCTCGTTGACCTCCTTGAACTTCTCCTCGGCTTCCTTGTCGCCGGGGTGCAGGTCGGGATGGTACTTCTTCGCCGCCTGGCGGTAAGCCTTCTTTATTTCATCTTCCGAGGCGTTTTTGTTAACGCCCAGAACCTCATAATAATCTCGTTTATCTGCCATATGTTCACCCACTATGGAATGGAGTTAAGCCTTCCCCTGAGGGAATGCTGAAAACGCACTATGCGGGCGGGTACTGCCGAGCCTTACCCGCCCGTTTTATCGTGCAAAGTTAAATCGTAAACCTTTACCGATCACCGGTCACTGCGCCAAAGGCGCCTTATACTAAGTTTCCATTAAACGCTTTAACAAATTTATTAACGGGAAATTTCGTAGAACGAGGCGGACGACGCAGACAGGCTGTCGCCTGTCAAGGAGGACAACGAAGTTATACGGAATTTAACGCAATAAATGTTAAAGTGTTCTTAGTATTAGTCTACGTCCTTATAGTCCGCGTCGTAAACGTTGCCGTTGCCGCCGTTGTTGCCGTTGTCCTGAGCGCCCTGAGTCGGGTCGGGGCCGGGCTGTGCGCCGGGCTGCTGCGGAGCCGCCTGCTGGTACATCTTAGCGCCAACCTCCTGCAGGGACTTCATCAGATCGTCCTTTGCGCTCTTGATGACGTTCGCGTCATTCTTGGAGATCGCGTCCTTGACGGCGGAGATCTTGGTGTTCAGCAGATCCTTGTCAGCCTGCGCGATCTTGTCGCCGTTGTCGCTGATCAGCTTCTCAGCCTGATACGCGACCTGCTCCGCCTCGTTCTTCGCGTCGACGTCCTCTCTGCGCTTCTTATCCTCAGCCGCATACTGCTCAGCCTCGCGAACCGCCTTGTCGATGTCCTCCTTGGACATGCTGGTGGAGTTGGAAATGGTGATCTGCTGCTGAGCGCCGGTGCCGAGATCCTTCGCGGAAACGTTGACGATACCGTTCGCGTCGATATCGAAGGTGACTTCGATCTGCGGGATGCCGCGGGGAGCGGGAGCGATGCCGGTCAGCGCAAACAGACCCAGCTGCTTGTTGTCGCGGGCAAATTCACGCTCACCCTGCAGAACATTGATCTCAACCTGCGTCTGGTTGTCAGCCGCGGTGGAGAAGATCTGGCTCTTCTTGGTGGGGATGGTGGTGTTGCGGTCGATGATCTTGGTCATAACGCCGCCCATGGTCTCAACGCCCAGAGAAAGCGGAGTAACGTCCAGCAGAAGCAGACCGTCTACCTCGCCGCCCAGAACGCCCGCCTGGATCGCCGCGCCGATCGCGACGCACTCGTCGGGGTTGATACCCTTGAAGGGCTCCTTGCCGATCAGGGACTTGACAGCCTCCTGAACCGCAGGGATTCTGGAAGAACCGCCGACCATCAGGACCTTGTCGATCTGACCGATAGACAGACCGGAATCGGAGAGAGCGGTGCGGACAGGACCCATTGTCTTGTCGACCAGATCAGCGGTCAGCTCGTTGAACTTCGCGCGGGTCAGGGTGAGGTCGAGGTGCTTGGGGCCGGTCGCGTCTGCGGTGATGAAGGGCAGGTTGATGTTGGAGGTGGTCACGCCGGAAAGCTCGATCTTGGACTTCTCAGCGGCTTCCTTCAGGCGCTGCATCGCCATCTTGTCGCCGGAGAGGTCGATACCGGTCTCAGCCTTGAAGGACTGGACCATCC
Organism: uncultured Ruminococcus sp.; assembly: GCA_902773635.1. GTDB lineage: Bacteria > Bacillota > Clostridia > Oscillospirales > Acutalibacteraceae > Ruminococcoides. The sequence goes on from CACYFH010000040.1 coordinate 7,025, forward strand.
AGTCGATGATGCGCTGGTCAAAGTCGTCGCCGCCCAGACGGTTGTTACCGGCAGTCGCCAGAACCTCCTGAACGCCGTCGCCGATCTCGATGATGGAGACGTCGAAGGTGCCGCCGCCGAGGTCATAGACCATGACCTTCTGGTCGTTTTCCTTATCAATGCCATAGGACAGCGCCGCCGCGGTAGGCTCGTTGATGATACGCTTGACCTCCAGACCCGCGATCTTGCCGGCGTCCTTGGTCGCCTGACGCTGTGCGTCGGTGAAGTATGCGGGAACGGTGATGACAGCGGAAGAGACCTTCTCGCCGAGGTAAGCCTCAGCGTCAGCCTTCAGCTTAGAGAGCACCATCGCGGAGATCTCCTGCGGGGTGTAGCCCTTGCCGTCGATGTTGACCTTGTAGTCGGAGCCCATCTCTCTCTTGATGGAAGAAACGGTGCGGTCGGGGTTGGTGATCGCCTGACGCTTCGCGACCTGACCTACCAGGCGCTCGCCGGTCTTAGAGAACGCGACGACGGACGGAGTGGTTCTCGCGCCCTCAGCGTTTGCGATAACGACGGGCTCGCCGCCTTCGATAACTGCTACACAGGAATTGGTTGTACCTAAATCAATACCGATTGTCTTTGCCATAATAAATACCTCCGGAATAAAATAATAATGAATAGATAATAGACAATAATGAATAATTTTGTTTGCCATCCGACGCTTTAGCCGTGGCATTTATATAAACAGTGAATTCAGAAGAGAATGGAAGTTCTCGGAACAATCAACGGCATATCCATTCAAAAACCGTCAGGTTTTCCCGATACTATTCTCTATTCTTTATTCACTATTCTTTTTTCTTTTAGTACGAACGTCAGGCGTTCGCTACGACTACCATCGCGTGGCGGATGATCTTGTCGCCGAGCCTGTAGCCCTTCTGGTAAACGGCTGAGACGCTGTTCTCGGGCAGGTTCTCGTCCTCGATCATGGAGACTGCGTTGTGCAGCTCGGGATCGAAGGGATCGCCGACCTCACAGAACGGCTCGACCTTGAGCTTCTCAAAGCACCTTGCGAGTTGCTGACCGATCATCTCAACGCCCTTTTTGAACTCCTCCGGCACCTCCTTGCCCTCAAACTGGGCGAGCGCCTGGGTCATGCTGTCCGCAAGAGGAAGCAGCTCCTTGACCGCATCGGCGGTCGCGTTGTTGTAGGTCTGCGCCTTCTCGTTGGCGGTACGCTTGCGGTAGTTATCGTACTCGGCATAAAGGCGGATGTACTTTTCCTTCTCCGCTTTCAGCTCTTCCTCGAGCTTCTCCGTTTCGGAGGCTTCCTTCTGCGGCTGAGCTTCCTCAGCTGCCCCGGCGGTTTCCGCCTCGGCTTCCTCAGCCTTTACGGTCTCCTCCTTCTCGGGAGCGGTCTTGTCTTTCTTTTCCTTTTTCATGGGTTATACACTCCTTAGAGCAGGTCTCCGATCGCGCGGGACACACATCCCGCCGCGAAGATGACCTCGCTTTGAATGGTTTTGTAATCGACCCGCATCGGTGCGATCACCGCGACCGCGCCTGCGTTCTCGCCGCCGATCTCATACCGCGCGGTGATAACCGCGCTCTCGGCAAGCTCCGGGGTCATGCTTTCCTCGCCCAGATAGATCCTGTGCGAGCGGCTGTTGTTCAAGAGCCGTGAAATACTCTTGGCGTCGCCGAGGAAGCGGATCGTCTTGCGCGCGCTGTCAAAGTCATAGCTGTCGGAGAACAGCAGGTTCGTCTGTCCGGCGACCGTGACGTTGACCTCCAGCGCACTTTGCACCGCGTCGTAGATCGCGACCAGCACGTCCGGGATGAAGAGCGTCAGCTCTCCCATATTGGACGCCGCCGTCTGCAAATAGCCTTGGGTCACGTCCCTGAGCTTCACGCCGGTGAATTCTTCGTTCACCGCCTTATCGAACATCGAAAGAAGCTGGGGCGTCAGCACAAAGTCACAGCGGAACAGCCTTGACTTCACCATGCCGTTCGAGGTAACGAGCACCGCCATCGAGGTGTGCCTTCCGGTGGAGACGAAGCGGATCCTGTGGATCCTCGCTTCATCCGAGGAAGGGGTCGTCGCCGCGGCGGCAGCCTTGGTGAGCTGGGCGAGCACCGTCGCCGTGCGGCTGAGGATGCTCTCAGGCGCCTGTGTTCCGGATCGGATCGCGCGCTCGATATTCTCTCTCAAGCGTTCCGGCAGGATCTCCGGCTTCATCAGCCGGTCGATATAGTAGCGATAGCCCTTTCGGGTGGGTACGCGGCCCGCCGAGGTATGCGGCTGAGCGAGGTAGCCCTCGTCGTCCAGCGCTTTGAGCTCGTTGCGGATGGTCGCGGACGACACGCCGAGGTCGGTCTCGCTTTGGAGCGCCTTGGAGCCGATCGGCTCGCCCGACGCGATATAGCCTTCGACGACGGCGGACAGTATCTTTTCTTTTCTCAAAGCAAGCTCCATCCCGTCGCCTCCTTTGCACGGAGCGCTTTTTGGTAAGTTCCCTTTCGGTTTAGCACTCTCAAAGGTCGAGTGCTAACTTACAATACTTAGTATAACCGAAAATCAGAAAAAGTCAATATTTTATTTGTGAATTTTTTGTAAAGCAGGGTAATTTTAGTGGACAGTGGATAGTGGACAGTGGTTAGTGGTTAGTGGTTAGTGGTTAGTGGTCAGTGGTCAGTGACCAGTGACCAGTGACTAGTGACTAGCAACTAGCAACTAGCAACCAGCAACCAGCAACCAGCAACTAGCAACCAGCACCCAGCAACCGGCAACCAGCAACTAACAACCAACTCCATTGACATTTCCCCAAAAACCGACTATACTTATTATATATAAGAAAACGGAGTTGATACCATGATCCTAGCTATCCTGACGGCGCTCGTCTGCTTTGTCGCCGCGATCATCATGCTCACGCCCTATTTCCGCAAGATCACCCTCCTGCGGCCGATGGCGTTCTACCTGATCTTTCAGGGCGCGTGGCAGATCTTCGCCTATCTGATCAATGACCTCTACCCCACCTCTCAGGTGCCCGGCTACGTTGACCGCATTGGCACGATCCTGATCGTCCTGTACTACATCTTCATCCTGTTCATGACCCGCACCAAGTCCAAGCGCAAAAAGAGGGAGAAATAATGGCAGTCAACGGATATCTCGCCACTGTCGTGTGGTTTCTGATCGCGGGCTATCTGCTCTTCACCGCTATCCGCCGTGAGCGCAAGCCCATCCTCTTCATCCTCTCGGGCTTCATGGTGTTCCTCGGCGTCTGGGAGCTGATCAACGTCCTCAACGACGTCGATATGAAAGCGGGCGTCTACGGCTGGATCTACCGCGGCGTCGCGGCGGTCGTGCTGGTCGTCTGCCTGATCTGGTTCTTCATGTCCAGGAGAAGGAGCTGACAGCCCCTACATATAGTATCACCGCATATCCTCGCATACTATTCAGAAAAAAATCCGCACAAATTTCATAAAATGCTTGCAATTTGCGCGGTTTAATGCTATTATTTATTGTACGTGAGAACGTGTACTGCTGATCCGGCGCCGTGTTAAACCGGAATCAGATTACGATTTAACGAAGCTTTAAGGAGGTGGGACAATGCCGAATATTAAATCAGCTAAGAAGCGCGTTAAGGTTATCGCTACCAAGACTGCCCAGAACAAAGCCATGAAGTCTGCTCTCAAGACCTATGTCAAGAAGGCATACATCGCGGTAGATACGAACGCTGATAATAAGGCTGAGGCGGTACGTCTTGCTACTAAGAAACTCGACCAGGCCGTTGCCAAGGGTCTTATGCACAAGAACACCGCTGCCAGAGCGAAGTCTTCTCTCGCGAAGCGTCTGAACGCTTCCGCTTGATGACTGAAATCATCTAACCTTAAAAGCAGGCTTTCCGCCTGCTTTTTTTGTTGGGGATGCTCGCATCCTTTTCCTTTTTTCTCTTTAACGTTTCTGCTCGTCATAAACTGACGCGTGTCCTTTTGACAGATATCTCGATACACAAAAACCGGACAGCCCATCGGACTGCCCGGTATCTTTTTAATTACAGCTCTACGTTGAAGAGGTTACGCATGTGGTTGATCAGGTCGCTGGAGCTTGCGTTGATGAGCGACGCCTCGTTGATGCTGCTCAGGCGTTTGAGCTCGCTCTCGGCGCGGGAGCCGGACTCGAGGTTGTAGCCGATCGTGTAGACCGGCACCTTCAAGCCGCCGACGATGGGCGCGACGCGGTCGAGGCTGTAGCCGCGGTTCTGGTCGCCGTCGGAGAGGACGAAGAGCATCATCTTCGCGTTCGGGACCTCCTCCTTCTTGTCGAGCATCATTTTCAGCGCAATCAGGAGCGCGTTATAGGTCGCGGTACTGCCCTCGATGTCGAGATCCTTGACCGCGCCGGAGAAGTACGCACGCTGTTCGTCGTCGAACTTCTCGATCGGCAGGTTGATATGCACGTTATCGGCATAAGACACCAGACCGATGTAGTTGTCCGACTTGATGTAGGTCGAGGTGGAAAGCAGCGACTCCTTCAAAGCATTGATCGGGATGCCCGCCATACTGCCGGAGATATCCGCGACGAACACCGCGATGATCGGCTGACCGCCGTCCTTGCTCTGCTTCCAGATACGCTGGGCGGAGAGATAGCCCGCGCCGTCGAGACCGTTGTCGCGGCTCTTGTAGTCGTTGTGCAGGTTGAAGCCCTTGTCGTCGGCGAGCTTCTGCGATTCACTGCTCAGACAGAACTCGGTGAAGAGCTGTGCCGCCTCCTGCTTCTCTGCGGAAACATATTCAAAGGTATACAGCGGGTGATCGTGACGGATGCCCTCGGGCGTGTACACATAGTTTTTCAGCTCAGGCGTGTTGTGATACGCCTGTTCCTCCATGACCATCGCCTTGATGATGCCCTTGCTCGCCTGATCGCGGAGCACGCCGGTGGTATAGGCAACGGGCGGAGACTGCTTCTGGTATTCGAGCAGCTTTTCCTGCGCCTGCGACGAGAGCGGATCGCTGCTGTCAAAGGCGTAGAGCATGGCGGTCAGGATATTCAGACCCGTGGAGGAGGTATACGGATTGGTATAGGCGAAGGTGAGGTCGCCCGCGATGGAGGCTTCCAGCACGTTGGTCAGCGTGACCTCGCCGTATTTCTCGGTAAAGGCGCTGTAGGTGTTCTTCTCCATGAGAATGCCGGCGGTATTGCCCGCGATGCGGTCGGAGAGGGTGACGGTACGCATGCCCTTCGCGTTCAGCATCTTGCCCCATGCGTCGGAGCTGGGCGCGTAAACGTCGGGGCGGTAGTCGCTGTCGGTCATATAGGTCAGCACCTCGCCGGAGGTGATCTTCCGCACGGTGACGCTGACCGACTTGCCGTTCACGGTGTAGCCGGCCTTGTTGAAGCGCTCGGCGATAATGTTCATCCAGTCGTCGGGAGCGGCGGAGCTGAACTCGGTCGCGGCGGCGATCTCGATATCGATGCTGCCGTTGCCCCGGACGGTGATCGGGAAGGTGCTGATATCCGCGAGGGTCGCCGCGGCGGAGGAATCGTCATAGATATCCAGCCTCGGCTTCACGGTATCGGTCTCGATCTGGTCGTAGAAGGCATTCAGCTCCTTGATAGCCTCGTCATAGGTGTAGGTTTTCTCCTTGCTCTTCTGCTGACCGCAGGCTGTCAGAACACAGCTCAAAAAGGTCAGCGCAAGCAAAGCGGCGATGATCCTCTTACTCAATTTCATGCTTACCTCCCATGGAATCCTTCATCACCTTGAGCCAGGCGTCGAGCTCTCGTCTGTCGCTGACGCCGTTGCGGTTATAATTATTGATATAGGCGACGGAATACTTGAGCAGGGTCTCAACGGATCTGAGCTCGTCCTCGTTATCCGCGAGAGACGCGTTGATGATGCCCTGATCCAGCGCTTCCTCGCCCTTATCGGTGTTCTCGACGAGGATACAGCAGTTGATGATGTTGCGGAAGTTGCGGCACATCCTGCGCTCGCTGTTGTCGATGACCTCGATGGTGTCCTCCAGATAGATCGCTTCATTCGCGTCGAGGAGGCTCTTGTGGCGCGCCTGATAGCCGTCGATCGCGTCCATCTGGGTGATACAGCGGTCGATCAGGTCGCTCAGAGAGGGGTTGTTGCGCCTGAGCTGTTCAAAGCGCATCCGCGTTTTCTCGGGGTTGAGACTGTCCTTGGCGTACTCGTCGAACTGCTGACGATCCTGCTTGCGGAAGTCCTCCAGTCTCTTGACGGTGGACTTTTCCTCAGCCGACGCGCGGATACCGCGGAAAGCGCCCGCACCCATCGCCAGCACGCCCACGCCGCCGGTGATGAACGCGGCGGTGGTCAGCGTGGACAGGGTATGGATGCCCAGCGCGACGATCATCGCGGAACTTGCCGCAGAGAGAACAGCCGCGCCGCCCAAGCCGATGGCGGCGAGGATGATGCCCAGTATGAGCAAGCCCTTACCCTTTTTCACTTCATTTCCCTCACATTCCGGTTGGTTGTTGGTAGTTGGTAGTTACTAGTTGCTGGTTGCTGGTTGCTAGTCACTGGTCACTAGTCGCTGGTTGCTGGTCGCTGGTCACTGGTCGCTAGTCGCTGGTTGCCGGTTATTAGTTAGTAGTTGTTAACTCCTAACTCTGTTGTGTGTGCGCTCGAGGTCGCGGAGAGGATGCCCTGCACCAGCTCGCGCTCGGAGTTGGCGATGACCTTCACCGCTTCCTGTCTGTCCTTCGCGCCCTGCTGTTCGATAGCGATATAGTCGAGCACCGCGCCGGTGATCTCTTTATTGACATAGTCGATGGTCTCGGTGTCGATGATGCTTCTCTGGGAAGCCTTCGCGGATTCGACCACGCCGAGGTGGAACTGCTCCGCCTGCTCACGCAGCATGCGGTTGGTCAGGTCGTCCACCGCGTTCGCCGCACGCGCCGCGGTCAGGTTGTTCTGGATAGCGATCGCCATCGCGATCTTCTTCCTCCACAGCGGCATGGTGTTGACGATGCTGCTCTGCAGCTTCATCTGCAGATCCTCGTCGTTGTGCTGGATCATCTTGATCTGGGGAGCGGACTGCAGACAGCTCGTGCGGGTCAATCGCAGGTTGTGGATCTGCTTCTCAAACTGGTCGCAGGTCTTGGCGAAGTTGTCCGCCAGCATCGCGTCCTCGGGCAGACCGCTCTGCTCCGCCTTCGCGTACAGCTCCTTGAGCTCACCGTTGCGCGCCTTGTCGAGCGCAAGCTCCGCCGCCTGAATATACATGGTCAGCGCCTTGAAGGTCTGCCAGTTTTCCTCATAAAGATCGTCGAGCATGGCGACGTCCTTCTGTAAGGTCAGCTTATGGCCTTCAAGCTGTTTCTCAATGCGCTCGAGGGTCTTTTCCGCGCTCTCGTTGCGGACGACGACGCTCTTCGCGTTCATTTTGAGCTTCGCGAGCATGTTGGAGAAGAAGCCGCCCTGATCCTTGCCGCCTTCCAAGCCGTCCATCGCGGCGACCATCTCGACCAGCAGGCCGCTGATCTCGCCGGTATTCTTGGTTTTGACGTCGGCGAGCGTCTTGCTCGCGATCTCCGCGCTCTGCTTCTGGATAGTCGCGCCGTAGTTGACGACGATCTCGGACTTGTGCAGATCGATCTTCTCTGCAAAGGCTTCGATCTGTGCCTTTTCCTCATCGCTCATGCGCTCGACCTCGCTGAGCACCTGCTCCGCGGTAACGGCGAGCTGGGTATCCTGTTCAGTCTTTTCCTCGGGCTCTTCTACGCCGTCGAGAACTAATTTGATTTCTGACATGTTTACATCCTTTCCGATCGGTAAAGCGATCCTATCAGGGCATATATTTTTCCAGAAAACATTATAGCAAAGAGCGATATTTTTTGTCAAGATATCCGGCTCCGTATTTACAGACTGTTCACCATCTTGCCAAAGCGCGCGATTCATGATACAATACCTATAGCTAGGGTGACTGTAGATATCACCCTAACCACACGGAGGTACAATATGAAGGATCTAGAGCACATCGCCCTTCTGATCGACGCGGACAACACCCAGCTGAGCAAGCTCGAGGGCGTGATCCAGGAGATCTCCAAGCACGGGCGCATCGTCGTCAAGCGCGCCTACGCCAACTGGAGCAAACAGCAGCTCAAAAACTGGGAATCGGAGCTCAAACGCCTCGCCATCAAAGCGGAACAGCAGTTCGACTATGTGACCGGCAAGAACACTACCGATATCGCGCTGGTCATCGACGCGATGAAGCTCCTGCACACCGGGCTGTACGACTGCTTCGCGATCGTCTCGAGCGACAGCGACTACACCCCGCTCGCCATCCACCTGCACGAGTCGGGCGTCTACGTCATGGGCGTCGGCGCGAAGATGACCCCCGAGCCGTTCATCAACAGCTGTGACGAGTTCGTCCTTCTGGAGAACATCGACACCGCCCAGACCAAGGAAAAGCCGGAATCATCAGAACAGCAGAACGGCAAGAAGAACGCTTCTCCCGCAAAGCCGAAGAAGAAGGATCCGCTCTATGAGATCCACACCCTGCTCAAATCCGCGTGGGACTCCTACCAGGACGACGACGGCTTCGCCTTCAACAGCATGGCGGGCAATTATATCAAGCGCGTCAAGCCGGATTTCGACGTGCGCTCATTCGGCTACCGCCGCCTGAGCAGTCTGATCGAAGCCTTCCCCCAGTATTATGAGGTCAAGAGTACCGGGGACGGCAACACCAAGAAGTATCGGTGCAAATAACCCAATATCTGCGGGGAATCCATAAACTTTTTTGAAACTTACCCACAACATATTGACATTTGCGGTTTTTGCTGTTATTATTTTCTTGTACTGGTTTATGCGTGCGTTTCTCAGGCATACTAAAGAGGAGACGCGAATCCAACCGCAGGAGGTCTGACATATGTATAAGAAGTTTAATCTCAAATTACTTTTGGTCATCATTGCCGCCGTCACGGCGCTTTCCGCTGCGATCGCCGCGATCTTCGTCATCAAAGCGAAGCAAAAAGAAGAGGATGAACAACTTGAGGAATACCTCGATTATTCAATACAGTAAGCACTAAAAGCGGAGGGCAGCAGCCCTCCGTTTTTAGTTTGCAACGCAGTTGGGCGCGCGGGCACGCGTGCCTTTTTCCTTTTTTCAGACTAATGAGTAGGGCGGGGGTACCCCCGTTGGGGGAATGTCCGAAGGACAAGGGGAGGAGCCGTCTCCGGCGAGGAATGCTCCCGCCGCGTCGCCGCAGACGACATTTGTGAAGCAAAGGCGGTAGAATCCCCATCTTCACACAAACTCCCCGATCCGTTCATAATTTGTTCATAAATTCAACAATTCGCCCACACACAGCTCCTTTATACTGTAACCATAGCAAAGAACAAAGCACAAGCCCGACAAACGCTACGGTTCAGAAAGGAGCTTTCATTATGGCTTTCACTTATATCTTTCAACGAGTTGAGAAAAAATACCTGCTCACCCGTGAGCAGTACGAATTCCTCGTCAAGGCGATCGAGCCCTACATGGCGGTCGACAAATACGGCGAGACCTGCATCCGCAACATCTACTTTGACAACACCGACGACGAGCTGATCGAGACCTCCCTCCGCAAGCCCACCTACAAGGAGAAGCTCAGGCTCCGCTCCTACGGAACGCCCGACTCCGACAGCACCGTGTTCTTCGAGATCAAGAAGAAGTACAAGGGTATCGTTTACAAGCGCCGCGTGTCCATGACCCTCGATGAAGCCTACACCTACATCGACACGGGCAGGCTCCCCTCCCACCTCGAGGGCAATATTCCCGTCGAGATCGACTACATGATGAAGCGCTACCGCCTCTCCCCCAAAGCGTTCATCAGCTACAACCGCGTCGCATGGGCAGGCAAGGACGACCCCGACCTGCGGATCACCTTCGACCGCGACATCACCTCCCGCTACGACGACGTCAGGCTCGAGAGCGAGGCGGAAGGTCACAAGATCCTTCCCGAGGACGCCGTCCTCATGGAGATCAAGATCCCCGGCGCGATGCCGCTCTGGCTCGCTCACGCGCTCAGCGAGAAGTGCATCTTTCCCCACAGCTTCAGCAAATTCGGTACTGCCCACGTCCAGCAGAAGATCAAGCTGGCTTCCGGCTTTTAACCGACGTATTCAATCATCAAATTATACCAAATAAACGGTTTTCAACAGGAGGAAAACACCATGACATTCTCAAGCATTTTCGCAGGCGACCAGATCACCCTTGTACAAGGTCTCATCGCGACCGGCGTTGCGCTCGGTCTCGGACTGATATCCGCACTCGTTTACATGTTCCGCAGCTACTGCTCCAAGAACTTCGCCGTCACCCTCACCATCATCCCCGCGATCGTCGCGATGCTCATCATGATGGTCAACGGTCTCGCGACCGGCGCAGGCATCGCAGTACTCGGCGTATTCTCCCTCGTCCGCTTCCGTTCCCAGCCGGGTTCCTCCCGCGAGCTGCTGGCGATCCTGCTCTCCATGGCGATCGGCCTTGCCTGCGGCGGCGGCTACATCACCTTCGCCCTCTTCGCGGCGGTCATCGTCTGCGCGGTATGGCTCGTCCTTTTCTCCACTCCCTTCGGCAACACCACTAAGAAGGAAGTCAAGATCGAGATCCCCGAGAACCTCGACTACGAAGGTCTCTTCGACGATATCTTCAAGGAATTCACCACCAAGAACGAGGTCATCACCGTCAAGACCGTCCAGATGGGCAGCGTCTACGAGCTGAGATACCATGTCTCCCTGAAAAAGGACAAGAGCGAGAAGGCGTTCATCGACGCCATCCGCGCCCGCAACGGCAACCTGCCCGTATCCTGCGGCAGAGTGAAGAACGACGCGGAGCTGTGATCACCAATCCCCAACATGACTTGTTGCTCCTTTATAAAGAACGGCGCTCCCGAACCGGGAGCGCCGTTTTACTGTGTCTGTTTCAAATCACCAATTCGCCTTGATGGTGTCGAGGGAGAGGTTTTTCTGATACTCATAGCCGCGGGTAGCGTCCCACGCGATGACGTACTTGCCGCTGTCGGTGATCATAGCGGTCATCTGAGTGCCGTTCTCCAGCGGAGTGAACTTGCCGTCGTCCTTGACGTCGGCGAGGATCTCCTTCGCCTTGTCCGTCTTTGCGGAGCTGAAATCATAGATCTCGATGTAAGCGTTACCGTTGATGGTGTAGCGCACGCCGTTATCGGCGCCGATCATATCGTAGTAGATCTCCATGACCGCGGAATTCTCGCCGGTCTTGGAGTCCACGCTGCCCTTGAGACCCATGTAGTCGTACAGATACTGCTTCAAGCCGTCGAAATCCTTCTTATACTCGGAGAGCGCCTTGACCTCGTCGGCGGTGGCGACCTTCGTGCCGCCCGAGCCGAAGCAGGCGGTCAGGGACAGGATCATAGCAAATGCGGCTATCAGCGCGATGATTCTTTTCATTATATATACTCCATTCTGTTGATTTTCTGTATACCAGAATATCATACTATATTTTGGAAAAGAAATCAAGCCCTTAATTTGCACGCCGCCGCATCCGCTGTAGGTTTACAATAGAGTCGTTACAGTAGCAAGAAAAAAGAATAGCAAATAGGAAGAACCTGTGTTACAGTTAGTTTGCTACAACAAAACTCTAAGAA
>CACYFH010000041.1 GCA_902773635.1 uncultured Ruminococcus sp.
CGGCGACTACGTCCGCATCCGCTCCGGTCCGGGTACGAGCTACGATATCCTCGACGAGCTGATGTCCGGTACTACCTTGACGGTGCTCTCCAAAGCGAACAGCGCATGGTGGCAGGTTCAGCTGACCGACGGCACGAAGGGCTACGTCAGCTCGGAGTATATCTCCTCCCGCAATTCCTCCGGCAACCGCGATCTGAACTACATCAACAAGCAGAATTTCATCGACAAGCTCTGCATGTATCACCACGCGGGCGGCTGTGTCTGGGGACTGCTGTACCGCCGCGTCGACGAGACGGAGATCTTCTTCTACGGCGAGTATGAGGCGAACTACGGCGACTACAAGTTCCCGATCAAGTTCACCTGTAAATATAACGAGAGCTTCCACACCTGATCTTTCATAAACGGAACAAGCCCCGCATACTATACACCGGGTGATGTTATGAAGGGCTTTGTATTGCATTTCGGAAGCGAATCCAAGAAGCTGAGACTTCCCGATCTCGGCAAGAGTGCTGAAACAGCGAAGGAAAAGCTCAGGAGATACGGCGTGCGCGCGGTCTTTGCGGGACTGTTCGCGCTGGGCTTCCTGATCGGCGCGGGCTGTGCATCGGGTATCGACAAGGGCGTTGCCGAGCGGCTCGATCTGTTGTTCGTGACGAATATCAGCGCACGGCTCTCCATGAGCGTGCCGCAGATCTTCCTCTCCTGCTTTGTTGCGTATTTCCTGTTCATCTTCTGCGCGTTCCTGATGGGTCTCTCGGCGTGGGGCTTTCTCGGTATCCCGCTCCTCTCGGTTTTCAGAGGCTTCACGGCGGGGCTTTCCTGCGCGCTGATCTACGGGCTTTACAAGATGACCGGGGTCGGCTTCTACATCCTTGTCATCCTGCCCGGAACGCTGATGTTCCTGTTTATCCTCGTGCGGTACTCGGCGGGCGGCTTCCACCTCTCGCGGCGGTACATGCGGCTCTCGCTGTTCGGCAATGAACGCGAGCCCGCGCCGGAAACGCACGTCAAACGCTATTTCAAAAGGACGCTGTTCGCGCTGCTCGGTTGCGGCGGGTGCGCGGCGGCGGATATGATACTCTGGCTGATCTTTGCCAATAAATTCGACTTTTGATCGGTTGAGATTGCCACGGGGAACCTTCGCAATGACTATTTTATAAAATGAGGACGTTATGGAAAACGAAAGAAAAAGACTGAAATTTGAAATACTGCTGGAACGCTTCTTCACGAACTTCCATCGGCTGGTACTGACCAACCTCCTGTTCGCGGTGCCCTCGGCGATCATCTTCATCGCCTTCTACTACCTCAATATCGCGATCTTCAAGGGCGAGGTCATGATCCCTGTCATGCTGATCGGCATCATCCCGCTGTTTCCGTTCTATGCGGGCGTGGTGGCAGTCTGCCGCAATATTGCGCGCGGCGACGCGAAGGTGCCCGTGTTCCGCACCTTCATCGACGCGGTACGGATGAACTTCCTGCATTTTCTCCTGCATGGCGTGCTGATCTACCTCGCGACCGCGATGAGCGTGGCGGCGATCTCGCTGTATTCCTCCATGCTCGACAAGGGATGGTTCATCTACGGACTGCTCTTCGTCAGCATCCTGATCGCTCTCTTTCTGCTGTATACCGCTTTCTATATTCCGCTGATGAACATCACCTACGACCTGCCCTTGCGCTATGTCTACAAGAACAGCTTTCTGATGTCCTTCGGCGAGTTCAAGAACAATTTCTTCGCGACCCTTGCGCTGGCGGTGCTGCTGGGCATCTGCTTTACGATGACCGTATTCTGCCGCACGGAGCTCGTGCTGATCCTGATCCTCTCGGCGATCTGGTGTCTGCTCCTGCCCGCGGCGTTCACCTTCATCTACATTTTCTTCATCTATGACGGTATGACAGCCATCATCCGCGATAAGGAGGAGCTCAGCCGTGAGCTGACCGGCAAGATCGACAAGAGCCTTGAAGAGCGCAAAAAACAGCAGGAGAAGGAGACTGAGGACGATTTCTCCGATATTGATATCGCTTCCCTGAAGGACACGGACGATTATATTTTCCATAACGGAAAAATGGTGAAGCAAAGCACCATCCTCCGCATCCTCAGAGAGCGCGAACAGCAGGAGGACAAGCAATGACCAGAAAATCGCTTGTGATACTCGGCATGGCGGCGATCATCGCCGCGTCCACCGGCGTCGCCTTTGCAAAGGGCGGCAGCGGCATGAAGAGCGCGCAGACCGCAAAGGAAACGACCGCCGTATCGGAGGAGGATCATGCTGATAATAATTCCGCAGAAGAATATTATCCCGAGGAATATGATGACGGACAAGCCGCTCCCGATGTGACCGAGACGGCAGGCGAGACGGACGAGACCGTCACGCAGGCTCAGGAGAATGACCCTGAATCTCAAGAGGATGGGGAAGGGGACGCGCCCGATCAGGGCGAGGACAGAGAGCTGACCGCCCACTACACGATCACCCAGGTGCTCGACCACAGCTCCGGCACGGTCGTCAGCCCGCAGGTCGCCTTCGGCAAGTTCTACCGCTCCTGCTATCTCGACCTGTACAGCGATTCCACCTTCGCGCTCTGCCTGAATCCGACCACAGGCGTGGCGCAGAGCGGCACTTACAGCACGGACGACGAGAACATGTACGTCAGCTTCGGCGGCGACAGGGAGACGAGCTTCAAGCTCACACGCGACGCCGGCGGCAACATCACGGCGATCATCTACGCCGATAACGAGTACATCATCTATTTCGGCTAACAGTTAAAACAACAGCCCGGCAGGAATTCTGCCGGGCTTTGGTTTTGTATCATATTGTAGGGACGACCATCGGTCGTCCGTGAGCAGGAGCGTTGTAATTCCTATCTATGGCTTGATCCTTTTCCAACGTCCGGCATTCTGCGGATGACCGCCGGTCATCCCTACATCATATTACGCCGTTGAATTATTTCAGATACGCTTCCATATCGGCGGCGATCTTCTTGGTCAGCTCCTGCGCCGCGGCGGGGGTGTCGCCGATGGCGGTGATGTAGATCTTGATCTTCGGCTCAGTGCCGGACGGACGGACGATCGCGCAGTTGCCGCCCTCGGTGGTGTAGGCGAGAACGTTGGACTTCGGCAGGAACAGCTCCTTGCTGTCGCCGGTCACAAGGTTCTTGGAGACCTTGAGGAAGTAGTCGTCGATCTGCTCGACCTTGTTGCCCGCGATAGCGTCGGGAGCGTTGTCTCTGAGGTTCGAGAGGATGGCGTTCATCTTGTCCATGCCCGCCGCGCCCTCAAAGTAGAAGTCCAGCGTGGTGTTGATATAGTAGCCGTACTCGGCATAGATGCCCTCGATCACATCGACGAGCGACTTGCCCTGCTTCTTGTAGTAGGAAGCCATCTCGCAGATCAGCATGGAGGCGACGACCGCGTCCTTATCGCGTACATAGGTACCCGCAAGATAGCCGCAGCTCTCCTCAAAGCCGAATACATAGCGATCCTCCTCGCCCTTCTGCTCGAGTCCGAGGATGACCTCGCCGATATACTTGAAGCCGGTGAGCACGTTAACCAGCTCGCAGTCATACTTCTTGCAGATCGCTTCCAGAATCTTAGTGGTGACGATGGTCTTGACGACGATCGGGTTCTCGGGCAGGTTGCCCTTCGCCTTGCGGCAGGAGAGGATGTACTCGGTCAGCATCGCGCCGATCTCGTTGCCGGTGTAGAGGCGGTAGGTGCCGTCAGCCTTCTTGACGGCGATGCTCACGCGGTCGGAGTCGGGGTCGGTCGCGAGAAGCAGATCCGCGCCGACCTGCTCGCTGAGCTCGAGACCCTTGTTCAGCGCTTCCTTGAGCTCAGGGTTCGGGAACGGACAGGTGGTGAAGTTGCCGTCGGGATTCTCCTGCTCGGGAACGACGGTGACGTCCTTCATGCCGACGTCGGAGAGCACGCGGCGGACGAGCTTGTTGCCCGCGCCGTTTAAGGGAGTATAGACGACCTTGAGGTCGGACTCGGCGCAGATACCGGGGTTGACCTGATTCTTCTTGACTTCTTCAAGATAGGTATCGTAAACGCTGTCCTTGACGTACTCGATAGAGCCGTCCGCGAGTGCTTTGTCAAAGTCGCAGAGCTTCACGTCGTCGAACATATCGAGCGCTTCGATCTCGTCGAAAACCATGCCTGCGGCGACGTCGGTCATCTGACAGCCGTCCTCGCCGTAAGCCTTGTAGCCGTTATACTTCGCGGGGTTGTGGCTCGCGGTGACCATGATACCGGCGACACAGCCCAGATTGCGGACGAGGTAGCTGAGCACGGGGGTCGGCTCGAGCTCCTCGGTGATATATGCCTTGATGCCGTTCGCGGCGAGCACGCGCGCCGCCTCGATCTTGAAGAGATCGGAGTTGATGCGGGAATCGTGAGAGATCGCGACCGCGCCCTTGCCGTATTTCTTGATGATATAATTCGCAAGCCCCTGAGTCGCCTGGCGCACCACATAAATATTCATGCGGTTGATGCCCGCTCCCAGAACGCCGCGCAGACCCGCCGTGCCGAATTTCAGCGGGGTATAGAAGCGGTCGTAGATCGCGTCGTTATCGTCCTTGATATCGCGCAGCTCCTGCGCGACTTTTTCGTCCTCGGTGGCTTTTTCCAGCCATTCTGCGTACAACTTCTTGTAATCCATTAAAAAATCACCCATAT
The DNA here is from genome assembly GCA_902773635.1 of uncultured Ruminococcus sp. Taxonomy (GTDB): domain Bacteria; phylum Bacillota; class Clostridia; order Oscillospirales; family Acutalibacteraceae; genus Ruminococcoides. The sequence goes on from CACYFH010000041.1 coordinate 4,673, forward strand.
TCATTTAGTTTTGGCATTTATAACCTTTTTTATCATAGCACAAAACCGCCCTCTTGACAATATTATGAAAGCAACTTTCCGAAATTTTTTCAGCCTGCTTTGCGTGCTCGATCAGTTTTTCACCCCGAGGACTTGATTTATTCCGGCTGTTGGTGTAGAATGTACAAGGTTATTTCACTATAAACCGATTAGGGAGGAATATGATGAACGAGAATACCAATCCCGAGATCATCCCCGAGGAACAGCCCGAGGCTGTCGGGGAGCCCGAGGAAATCGTTGAAAATACCGCAGAAGCGGTAGAAGAAACTGCTCAGACCGCAGAAGAAACCGTTGAAGAAGCTGTAGAAGAAGCAGTTGAAGAAACCGAAAATGCTGTCGAAGAGACCGTCGAGCCCGTACCCGCCGAGACAGCGGGGGAGATCGCGGAGGAAGCTGCCGAACAGCCTAAGAAGAAAAAGCGCCTGATCCAGATCCCCGTGATCATCTCGCTCTGCCTTGTTGTCGCGGTCCTGCTGTCCTACTTCGTTTTCACCGCCTTCTTCCTCAGAGAGCCGGAGGGCGTGACCTGGACGACCGAGTTCGAGGGCGTGCCGTATTACTTTGAATTCGACCGCGACGGCGTGTTCAAGGGCTATGTCGGCTCCGTTGAGATCGAGAGCACCTACGCGAAAGCCAAGAACGAGGATAACCAGAACACCCTGACCGTCAACACGACCGTCTGCAACTTCTATTCCGGCTATCCCGCGACCTACACCGTCACCGGTTCGCGTATCTTAGGCAACCAGACGCTCAACTTCTCCTACGGCGAGGGCTATGATTACACCCTCACCCAGAGCAAGCGCGAGAAGGTCAAGCTCGAACTGCCTAAGGACTTCACCCCGGACGAGAAGCTCCTCGGCGAGTGGGTGTTCCAGTACTACGGCTATGAGATCTACCGTGTGAACTTCAAGGACGACGGCTCCATCGTGCTGAAATTCGTCCAGGACGGCATCACCTACAACGGCACCTATACCGTTGAGGACGGCAAGATCAACTTCACCTATTACGTTTCCGACGCTGTCGCCGCTCCGCTGGATTACTCCATCGAGGGCGAGACGCTCAACTTCATGGGCGCGGCGTTCGTCCGACCCGACAAGGTCGCCACCGCCGACCAGCAGGCGCCCGCCGCCATCCCGGCACAGTAAAGGGCGGACGAGCAATGCTCGTCCCTACATCAGAGGTGCGATTCATCAACAACAAAAGCCCCGACACAGCGTCGGGGCTTTCAGCTTGTCGAAATAGTGCATGATTGAGGAGCAGAGCGTTTAAGAGCCTTCCCCTCGGGGGGAAGGTGTCGCCGCCGAATGAGGCGGTGACGGATGAGGGGCCCGCCTGTCCGTCTTATCAATAACTCAAAGAGTGCTTCACTTAAAAGTCTTAACAGTAAAGCAACTTTGCAACTGAATTCGGGGCGATATAGGAAACGCCTGCCCCTCATCCGGCTCGGCTTATGCCGAGCCACCTTCCCCCCGAGGGGAAGGCTTGACGCCCTGCTCCTAATTCCCACTCGATTTATATGTTTTTCTACAGTCTGAAAGCCCCGACAGAGCGTCGGGGCTTTCTTGCGTTTATACTATCTGTTGGTTTTCTTGACTGCGTCGATGATTTTCACAACAATGGGGCTGAGGACAACGTTCGTGCCGAGCTCGACGAGGAAGTTCACACCGGTGAGACCGATGATGATGTAGGTCAGGATATCGGAGCCGCCTGCCCAGGATGCGAGCAGATCCTTGAAGAAGATCAGCATGCCGATGATGAAGATACCGGTGTTGACGATAGGGGAGGCGATCGCCGCGAGGATGACCGCCAGGAAACGGTTCTTCTTGTAGAGCGCCTTGTAGATCAGACCTGCGACACAGCCCGCCGCGGCAGTCTTGCCGACGCACATAATCGCGCAGAGAAAGGGATTCGCCGCCCATACCATTGCGCCGCCGACGTCTCCGCCGGTGATACACATGATCGTGACGACCACGCCCAGCACTGCGCCGAGATACGCGCCCGCGCCGACTCCGTACATCGCCGCGCCGACGACCATCGGGATCAGGGCGAGGGTGATGGAGAAGGGTCCGAACTTGACGAAGGTGGTGAATATCTGCAGCACGATGATGATGGCTGTCAGAATCGCCAGACCCGTCAGACGGTAAACATTACTTTTCTTTGACATAAAATTACCTCCTGCTGCCTCCCTAAAACAATAGGTGAAGCGCAATATTTATTTAGTGAATGGTGAATAGTGAATGGTGAATAGTGTCGGGAAACACTTCGTGTTTTTGATTCCTATAAATAGGTGAGGGCGGAGCCCTCCATCAACCATTCACCATTAGTCGTTCACCATTAACTATCTTTGATTCCTCTCATAAATCAGCCTTAATCCCTCCAAGATCAGGTTCTCTCTGATCTCGATATCGTGTTTGCAATAGCGGATAATCTTCTTTGAGAGCCCGCCGGTCGCGATGACCCTGCACTCTGCGCCCATCTCCTCCTGCATCCTGTCGATCATACCGTCGATCATGCACACAGCGCCCCAGACGACGCCGGAGCGGATGCTCTTGTCGCTGTTCTTGCCGATCACGGTGTCGGGGGCTTGGAAGGCGACGGACTGGAGCAGAGCCGTATTCTTGGTCAGTGCCTCCAGCGAGACCGCGAGCCCCGGAGCGATCGCACAGCCGATCAGGCTCTTTTGCCTGTCGATGGCGCAGAGGACGGTCGCCGTGCCCATGCTGATGACGATCATCGGCGCTTCTGAGATCGCGTTCGCCGCCACACAGGCGGTCACGAGGTCGGCGCCCATGGTGGAGGGGTCGTCGATGCGGATATTGATGCCGGTCTTGATGCCGGGGCCGACGATCATCGGCTCGATGCCGAGGATATCGCGCACCGCAGTGTCGATCCTCTCGGTGACGAAGGGGACGACGGAGCTGATGATACAGCCGTCAAAATCGTCGCGGTGAATACCCATCACGCGGATCAGCGAGTACAGCTCCACGCCGTATTCGTCGGCGGTCTTGGCGGTATCGCAGGAGACCGTCAGCGTGCGGATAAGCTCCTTTTCATGATGTTGGTGTTTCCGATATCAGCGGTCAGCAACATATACATTTCGCTCCCTTCCAAGCGGGATTGTATCATATTTTTTAGGTAGTTTCAATATAAATGTCCAATTTTCGGCTTTTTTCACATAATGAAAAATATCGCGGGTCAAATGTGGTAGAATATCCATGTAAAATGCAATCATGAATAAGTGCGTTTGGTTGCAGATTTTGTCATTCTTGGGAGGTAAAAGGATGAATCAGTCAGATAAGAGAATGCTCGAGATTCTTGCCTGTAAGGCGAGAATGGGCGCCATTATCGGTACGTTTCATGCAAAATCCGGACATCCGGGCGGCTCTTTGTCAGCGGCGGATATGTTCACCTATCTTTATTTCAAAGAGATGAACGTCGACCCGTCGAACCCTCAGTGGGCGGACAGAGACCGTTTTGTTTTGTCTAAGGGTCATTGCTGCCCGAGCCTGTACGCGGTTCTGGCTTTGAAGGGATATTTCGATTGGAAGGAGCTTGAGTCGCTCCGTCATGTGGGCGCGATGCTGCAGGGTCACCCGGATATGAAGGGCACGCCCGGTATCGACATGAGCTCCGGCTCTCTGGGTCAGGGCGTCTCCGCCGCGTGCGGTATGGCGCTTGCCGCGAAGCTGGATCAGAAGGACTACCGCGTCTACACCGTCCTCGGCGACGGCGAGTGCGAGGAAGGCGAGGTCTGGGAGGCGGCGATGTTCGCCGGTCATCACAACCTCGATAACCTGACCGTGATCGTAGACTGCAACGGTCTGCAGATCGACGGCACCACCGAGGAGGTCGGCGGCGTTGAGCCTCTCGACACCAAGTTTGAGGCCTTCGGCTTGGATACCGTGATCATCGACGGTCACGACTTCGACCAGATCGAGGACGCGCTCAATCAGGCAAAGAAATCCGACAAGCCCTTCGCGATCATCATGAAGACGGTCAAGGGCAAGGGCGTCTCCTTCATGGAGAATCAGGTCGGCTGGCACGGCAAGGCGACCAACGCCGAGGAATTCAAGATCGCTATGGCAGAGCTCGAGAAGCAGCTCGCGGAACTGGAGGCGTAACATGGCTGAGATCATTACGAAAGCGACGCGCGTCAGCTTTGGCGAGGCGCTGAGCGAATTGGCTGATACCAACCCGAATATCATCGTTCTGGACGCGGATCTCGCCGCGGCTACCAATACCGCCATCTTCAAGAAGGCACACCCCGAGCGCTTCTTTGACTGCGGTATCGCGGAGGCGAACATGGTCGGCGTGGCGGCAGGTCTCGCGACCGCCGGCAAGATCCCCGTTGCGGCTTCCTTCGCGATGTTCGCGACCGGACGCGCCTTTGAGCAGATCCGCAACTCCGTCGCATACCCGAACCTCAACGTCAAGATCGCGGGTTCTCACGCCGGTATCTCTACCGGTGAGGACGGCGCGACCCACCAGTGCTTAGAGGACATCGGCATCATGCGTACCATCCCCGGCATGGTGGTTCTCAATCCTGCCGATCACTGGGAGATGAAGGCGGCTACCAAGGCGGCTCTGGAGTATCAGGGTCCCGTCTATATTCGTCTGGGCAGACTGGCTGTCGATAGCTTCAACGACCCCGAGACCTATAAGTTTGAGCTCGGCAAGGGTATCACCCTGCGCGAGGGCGCTGACATCACCGTCATCGCGACCGGTCTGTGCGTGCTCGAGAGCTTGAAGGCAGTCGACGAGCTCAGAAAAGAGGGCAAGAGCGTCCGCCTGATCAACATCCACACCATCAAGCCCATCGACCGCGAGCTGGTGATCAAAGCCGCTAAGGAGACCGGACGCATCATCACCGTCGAGGAGCATAACGTCATCGGCGGTCTGGGCGACGCCGTCTGCGAGGTCACCTCCTCTGAGTGCCCCGTTCCGGTTCGTCGCATCGGCGTGTACGACCAGTTCGGCTATTCAGGCCCCGCAAAGGAGCTGCTGGATATCTTCGGCTTGACCGCACCCAACATCAAGAAGGTCATCCTCGAGGAGCTCGACAAGAAATAAAACACAGCCCGCCATCCCCGGCGGGCTTTTGCCTTCCCCTGATGTGTATTGTTTAGATAAGTAAGAGGCAGTGCTTTTCCAAGGCTCCCTTTGGTAAAGGGAGCTGTCGCCGTTAAGGCGACTGAGGGATTGCATAAATTGTTTGAGGCGGACACGGGTGTCCGCCGAGTATCTCAATATAATACGTTGGTGGTTTCTGCAACGTTTTCTATAAGGTGGTTGCTTCGCAACATTTTTACAATCCCTCCGAGCTCGCTTGACGCGAGCCCACCTCCCTTTACCAAAGGGAGGCTGATAAACGCCTCTGCTCTTTTTCACATTTATATATTTGATAGTTTTTTCTACAGACTGTTCCTTCCCCTCAAGGGGAAGTCTTTAGGTGATATTATGAACATTCTATTGATCGCTACGGGCGGGACGATCGGCTCCGCCTTTGACGGCGTGAGCATCAACGTTCGTGCGGACGTGCAGTGCGCCGTCGCCGAGGAGTATGCCGCTCTGCATGACGGCGTGCGCTTCGATATCAAAAAACCGCTGAATATCCTCAGCGAGAGCCTTTCTGCATCCGATCTCAACACTCTCGCGGGTGTGCTCCTGCAAACGGACTGCTCCGCCTACGACGGCGTGATCCTGACCGTCGGGAGCGATAACCTCGCGCACCTTTCCGCCTTCGTCTCGCTTCTCCTGCATGACTGCGAGAAGCCCGTCGCCCTTGTCGCGACGAATCTCATCCTCAGCGACCCCGCCGCGAACGGTCGGGAGAACTTCTCCTGCGCGGTCGAGCTGATCAAAGAGGGGAGAGCGGGCGTGTTCGTGCCGTACCGCAACGACGACGGCGTGATGTACGTCCACAGCGCGGCGGATATCCGTCAGGCTGACCTTTCCGAGAACTTCTACAGCTTCCAGGGCGCGTATGCCGTGTATGACGGCGCGTTCCGTGAGCAGAGACCCTATGTCAGACAGACCATCCCCGCCGTGTTCGACGGCGAGCATCTGCCCTGTATCTCAAACAACGTTCTCCTGATCCATCCGTACCCCTTGCAGGATTACAGCAGACTGAATACGGACGGCGTGCGGGCTGTGCTCCATACGCTCTATCACAGCGCGACCTTAGACAGCGGAGCCGCGGCTCCTTTTCTCGCTTCTATGGATGAGGTTCCGTTTTTCTTAGCGTCCTTCAGAAGCGGGCGCAAGCGCTATCAGACCTCTGTTGAAGCGATCGCTGACGGTGCGATCCCCCTCGAGGATATCTCGCCCGAGTGCGCTTACATGAAGCTCCTGCTCGCCTGCGCGCAAACGCGCTTGCCGATCCGCGAATTCATGGAGGGCTAGGATGAAGAAGCTCGCTTTCCTGCCCGTCCTCCTGGCGGGCATCCTCTGGGGCTGTATCGGCATCTTCGTGCGCCACTACACGGCGCTGGGGCTTGAATCCATGCAGACGGTCGTGATCCGTATCGTGATTGCGGCGGCGCTGTTCTCGCTGTTCGTGCTGATCTATGACCGCAAGCTGTTCAAGATAAAGCTGAAAGACCTCTGGATATTTCTCGGCTCGGGCGTCATCAGCGTGGGCGTGTTCACATACTGCTACTTCACCTCGATGAAGCTCAGCTCCCTTTCCGTCGCGGCGGTGCTGCTCTATACCGCGCCCGCGTTCGTCATGATCTTCTCGCTGATCTTCTTCAAGGAGAAGCTCACCGTCCGGAAGGTGATCTCCCTGCTTCTCGCCGTCCTCGGCTGTGCCATGACCACCGGCGTGATTGGCGGTCAGCTCAACGTCACCCTCGCGGGCTTCCTGTTCGGACTGGGGTCGGGAATCTGCTACGCGCTGTACTCCATCTTCTCGCGTTTCGCGCTCAACCGCGGCTATCAGCCCTTCACCATCACGCTGTATACCTTTATTTTTGCGGCGATCGCATCAGTCGCCGTGACGGACGTGCGCCCGGTGTGGCGGATCGTGACCGCCGACTGGGGCAGCGCGGGCTTTGCCGTGCTGTTTGCGCTCGCGTCCTGCGTTCTGCCGTATACCTTGTATACGCTCGGGCTGAAATACATCGCCTCGAGCACCGCCTCCATCATCGCGACGGTCGAGCCCGTCGTGGCGACCGTCGTCGGCGCGGTCATCTTCTCCGAGCCGCTCGCCGTGCCCTTCGGCTATCTGGGCGTGGCGCTGGTGTTCCTGTCCGTGGTGCTCATCAATATCAAATTGCCAAGCAAAAAGCCTTCCCGCTGAGGAAGGCTTTTCTGTTATCATACCGCGTAAATGTTGAGATCCCAGCAGGGGATGTAGGGGTGCTTCCGCAGGTAGATGCGGTAGTCGGGGTTGATCGCGTGCAATTGAATCACCAGCCGGAACACGTCCTCACTGCGGTGATAGGCGGCGAGGTTGAGCTTCGGCTTATATGCTCTGAGCGTGTTCTCCGCGCCTTTGAGCATCTCGCTCTCCATGCCCTCGATATCTACCTTGATATAGGTTGGTTTCAACCCCATCGAATCGACTGTGAGGACAGGCACCTCCACGCCGTTTTCATCTCCGAGTGTAGGCATACGACCTGCCTTCCTGCTGACCGTCATCACGCCGGTGCGGTCGGCGATCCCCGCGTGCACAGCCCTTGCGTTTGCTATTCCACAGAGAGAATCGCAGAGCTTCTGATGATTCTTCGGGTTCGGCTCCACAGCGGTGATCTCTTTATAGCCGTCCGTATAGCGCAGGAATTCCTCGACCGTATCGCCGCGGTACGCCCCGAGGTCGAGATAGCTCTCCTCTTTCAGCCGCAGGATCTCGCGGAACGCTTCATCCTTCTCGCTCTCGATCTCTCTGAGGTATCCGAGCCGTCCCGTGTAGTAAAAATCCAGCGCGCCCTTGAACACCCTTCTCGACTGATCGTCCGCGAGCAGGGAATAGGCGCTGTAGATCTCCTCCCGATACCGCTCGATGAAGCCGTCGTCCACCAGCACGTCACCCGCGACGGGGATATTCGGCACAAGCAAGGGATGGGCTTCTGCGACCCTGTAGATATGCGCCGTCACCTCGGGCAGAGAGCTTCCGAAGCACAGCAGGAGCAGGAAGTCGCCATATTCGCGCTCGAAGTCGCTCTCCTTCTGCACGGTGTACCCGCGGAACATCTGATAACGGCAGAAGCCGTCGCTTGCCATCACGCCCGCAGGCTCCACCCCGCGTCGGCTCAGCTCGTCGAGCACCTTGTCGGCGCAGTTGCCCATGCCGTACAGCACGACCGGGAGCGCGCTCTCTTCAATTGTTTTCCATACGTTTTGATAGGAGAATTCTGTCAATTTCATAGCACAATAATTCGATATTACACCCTTTTTCGCAGGAAAAGAGGGCAATTTTAAGATAAAATTTGACTAATCGGATAAATTATGGTAAAATAATAAAAGTGAAGCGTTGAGAGAAAAGCCTTCACGCGGAGGTACAAAATGGCGAACTATAAAGGCAAGTATGAGATCGTCACAGCCGACGAGAATCTGCCCGGCAAGGTCATGCTCTATGAGAAGCCCGGCAGGGACTGCTACACCAACAAGCACTGGCACAAGAATCTGGAGATCGACTACATCGTGCGCGGGTGCATGTGGACGAATCTCTCCGGCACGGACAAGGACCTGTACGACGGCGACTATCTGCTGATCAACAGCGAAGCCGTCCACCAGACCTGCGGCAAGGACCCGCAGGAGCCGGTGAAGTATCTCGTCGTGCTCTTTTCCTATAACTATATCAAATCCTATTTTCCCGATTACGACAGCTACCTGATCGACGTGGATAAGAACGAACAGGCTAGAGCGCGTGTGCGCGATCTGCTCAAGGCGATCGTGTTCGAGGTGGAGAACCCCTCGGAGTTCTCCAAGCTCAAGATCTCCTGCGCGATGGCGCAGATCCTCATGCACCTGTTCACCAAGTGCCGCGTGCAAAGAGAGAACAAGCCCGATCGTTCCGCAAAGGATAACAGCCCCGAATATATTCAGAAGGCGATCGAGTACATCCGCGACAACTACCGCGACCGCATCACCCTCGAGGATATCTCGTCCTTTGTGGGGCTGACGCCGACCTACTTCTCCCGCTATTTCAGCGCGGCGACCCAGAAGCCCTTCAAGACCTATCTGAACCTTGTGCGGTTGGAGAACACCTTAGTCGATATCCAGCAGAACGGCATGAACGAGACCCGCGCCTCGCTGGAGAACGGCTTCCCGAGCGTGAAGTCCTTCATCTCCGTGTTCAAGTCCGTCTACGGCTGCGCTCCCAGCGAGTACGTCAAGATCTATCAGGAGGAAGCCCCGATCTCGGAGATACATAAGTATTAAGTAAACAATGATTAATTCGGTTTTCATTTTCGCAGTCATTCCGAGGGAGCGACTAAGCGACCGTGGGAATCCCACAAATAGAGTCAGAAACGTCGGTTCCCCTCATTGTGGGATTGCCACGGGCTAAAGCCCTCGCAATGACATTGTAATTAATCAGCGCTTACTTAATAATCATTAGAACAGCCGCTCTGAAACCAGGGCGGCTTTGTGTTTTATGTACCCTCTTGTAGGGACGAGCATTGCTCGTCCACAGAATGCCGAGCATTGACGGCAGATCGAGCTATAGATCGGAATGACAACGTTCTTACCTTTGGATTAGACCTTCTCTACTCCTCGGTTTGCAACTCTGCCCAGAGGTCGTACAGCTCCTCCAGCCTTGTCTGCGCGGTTTTCAGCTCTGCGGTCAGGCTCATGAGCTTCTCGTAATCGCTCTGCACCTCTTCCTTAGCAAGCTCCGTCTGCAATTCCTCCGACTTCGCCTCTAGCTCCTCGATCTCAGCCTCCGTGCGGGTCAGCTGTGTCTTGCGCTTGCGCTCCTCGCTCTGACGCTGTTTTTTGAGTTGCCAGTCGTTGAGGGGCTTTTCCTTTTTGACCTCGGTTTTTTCCTCGATGGGGGAGGTCTGCGCCGTGATGCGCTCTAAATAGTTATCATAATTGCCGAGGTACTCCGTCACGCCGTCCTTGCCGAGCACCAGCACGCGGTCGGCGAGCTTGTTGATGAAATAGCGGTCGTGGCTGATGATGACGAGCGTGCCCTCATAGCCTTTGAGCGTGTCCTCCAACGCCTCGCGCGAGGAAGCGTCCAGATGGTTGGTCGGCTCGTCGAGCAGGAGCAGGTTGAACCCGCCGAGCATGAGCTTCAAGAGCGAGATACGCGCTCTCTCGCCGCCGCTCATGGCGGAAAGCGGCTTGTACACCTCGTCGCCCTTGAACAGAAACGCCGCGAGGGAGGAGCGCACGCGCGTCTCCGTCATCTGCGGATAGGTGTTCCAGATCTCGTCGATGGCGGTGTTGTTGAGGTTGAGGTTCTCCTGCATCTGGTCGAAGTACCCGATATCCACCATCGAGCCGTAGGTATATTCGCCGCTGTCGGAGCGGAGCTTGCCGTTGAGAATGCGGAAGAGGGTCGTCTTGCCGCAGCCGTTGTCGCCGAGGATGAACACACGCTCGCCCTTGACGATGTGCAGATCGACGCTTTTGAACAGCTTCTTGTCGCCGAAGGCTTTGGAAAGGTTCTTCGCGATCAGCACGTCGTTGCCGCTCTCGTGACGCGGCTCAAAGCGCATACGGATATTCTCCAGCTCGCTGTCCGGCTCGACCAATTGCGCCTTGATGCGGTCGACCTCCTTCTGCTTGCTCTCCGCCATGCGGATGTTGCGCTCGCGGTTCCAGCGCTTCTGCTGTTCGATGATGCCCTCGATCCGTTTGATCTCCTTCATATCGTTCTGGTATTTGCTCTCGAGCGCCTTCTCCTGCGCCTGCTTCTTCTTGATGAACTCGGAGTAAGCGCCCTTGTAGGTCGTGCTCCTGCCGTGCTCGATCTCGACAGTCTTGTTCGTCACCGCGTCGAGGAAGTAACGGTCGTGGCTGATGATCAGGATCGCGCCCTTGAAGTCTCTGAGGAAGGATTCCAGCCACGCGACGGAGGCGATGTCCAGATGGTTCGTCGGCTCGTCGAGCAGGAGCAGGTCGCTCCCCGAGAGCAGGAGCTTCAACAGGCTCAGCTTAGACCGCTGACCGCCCGAGAGCGCCGAGGTCGGCATACCGAATTCCGCTTCACGAAAGCCCAGCCCCAGTAAAGCGGATCGCGTCCTGCTCTTGTAGGTCAGACCGCCGTCACGCTCAAACCGCTCGATCAGCTCCGTCTGCTTTGCGATCAGGTCGCTGAGGTCGCCGTTTCCCTTTGAGACGGCTTCGTTGAGCTTTTCGATCTCCTTCTCCATCTCCGTGAGGTCGGAAAAGACGGATTCCAGTTCCTCATAGATCGTGCGTCCTTCGGCGGAGCAGGCGTGCTGTTCCATGTAGCCGACGTTCAGCCCGCGTTCCGTGGCGACAACGCCCGCCGTGGGCTCTAATTCGCCGCAGATGATTTTGAAGAGCGTGGTCTTGCCGACGCCGTTCCTGCCGATCAAGCCCACCTTGTCGCGGCTCTCGACCTCAAAGCTCATATCTTCAAACAATGTGCGTTCGCCGAACGCCATCGCGATCTTGCTCAGTGATAATACAGGCATGATACTCCTCCTGTCCTTTAACCCTTCTATTGTACCGTAAAACAGGGAAAAGCGCAAGAGCTTTTTGAGTGAGGACAAGTTTACCTACTCGCAGTCATTCCGAGGAGCGGGTCTCCCGCGACGTGGGAATCCCACAAATAGGGAATGAAGCGTTGGTTCCCCTCATTGTGGGATTGCCACGGGCTAAAGCCCTCGCAATGACATCGTAATTAATCAGCGCTTACTTAGGAATTACGGATGACTATTCATAAGAAATCCTTGCCTTTGCGGCGGCTGCATGGTATCATGAGTGTATCAACATGAAAGAGGTGTCCTTATGTATGTGAACGAGCCCATGAAGAAGCCGAAGAAGAAATTCCGCTGGTGGAAGATCCCGCTCATCCTGATCGCCGTGCTCCTGGTGGTCGCGATCGCCTACGTCTCCTATGTGTTCATCGCGTACAACCGTATCGAGGATAATCAGACGATCACCCCGCAGGGTACGGCTGAGAGCGACTCCGTCAAGCTCGACAAGGAGTACACCATCCTGACCTATAACGTCGGCTTTGGCGCGTATACGCCCGACTTCACCTTCTTTATGGACGGCGGCAAGAGCTCCTGGGCGGCGTCCAAGGAGAGCGTCATCAACTGTATCGACGGCGCGGCGAAGCTCACGCAGGAGCATAACGCCGACTTCGTGCTCTATCAGGAGGTGGATTTCGATTCCACCCGCAGCTATCATGTGGACGAGCGCGAACAGCTGACCGCGCAGTTCCCCGGGTACAGCAGCGCCTTCGCGGTGAACTATCACTCGCCGTTCCTGTTCTATCCCTTCACCCAGCCCCACGGCGCGTCCTACAGCGGACTGCTGACCCTCTCCGAGAGCCCGATCGCCTCCGCAACAAGACGCAGTCTGCCGATTTCCGAGGGCTTCAAGAAGTTCCTTGACCTCGACCGCTGCTACAGCATCAGCCGGATCCCGACCGAGGACGGCAGGGAGCTTGTCCTGATCAACCTGCACACCTCCGCCTACGGAACGGACGGAGACCTGCAGACCCAACAGCTCACCATGCTCTTCAATGATATGCAGGCGGAGTACGCTAAGGGCAACTATGTCATCGCGGGCGGCGACTGGAACCATGACTTCACCGGCGACAGCAAGTTCAAGCTCAACAACGCGACCCCCGAGGATCTGGAAGCGCTCGCGTGGTGCGCCGAGTTCCCGGCTGAGCTGATCCCCGCGGGCTTCTCCCGCGTGACGGATTATCAGAGCGGGCTGAGACCCTCCACCCGCAACACGGATATCCCGTACAGCCCCGAGAGCTTCGTCGTCACGCTGGACGGCTTCATCGTCTCCGAGAACGTCGAGCCGACCTACAGCGATGTGGTGGATTCCGGCTTCCTCTACAGCGACCACAACCCCGTGGAGATGCGCTTCAAGCTCAAAAAGTAAACAGCATACTCCGGTCATTCCGGTGGTTATTTGATGTTGTTACATGCTCCTCAGCCTTTTGGTTGGGGAGCTTTTCAGTCGAACATGGAGTAGCTGTCCAGCGTGCTGAGATCAAAGGAAGCGTTCTTAGAGGAATACAGCTTCCCTTTTTTCGAATTTGCGGTGCGCTCATTTCTTACTTTCTTATCCTTCTTCTCTTTATTATCTTTCTTATTATGTGGTTGCTCGTTGGTTGCTCGTTGGTTAAAGGTTGGTTGCTCGTTGGTTGATGTGTTGGTTGCTTTTTGGAACGCATCGTAAGAAACGACAGTGATGATCGAGTATTGTCGGCTTGCCTCGATGGTGATATCGTTGGTTGATTTTAAGTGGTTGAGCGCGGTGCGTATCTCCTGAACCGAGAGACCTGTCTCGCGGCTGAGCGCCTCTCTGCCGGCGATCAGCTGACCTCTCCTGACCGTCACGCCGCCGATCTCGCGGTCGGTGTAGCTCGCCCTGAGCAGAAGGTGCAGGAAGAGTTTGAGGGTGTTCGCGTTCGTGTACCAGCGCCAGTTGAGGATCTCGCGCGGCAGAATGATAAATCCGTTTTGTTCCGTCATAAATATCTCCTTTCCGAAAGGAAAATCATCCTTCACCCATAGGAGAACAAGAGAAAAAGTTGCATACATTTTCCCTGAAACCGAAAAAATTTACAAAAAGTTTACATGCGACGCCCTACGGATGAATCATCATCGCTTGCTTTGCCGCGTAAATGCAATAAAAAACCTCTTGTAATTCTCCGCGTGAATATGGTATAATGCACCTGTAAATATATTAACCCGAAAGGAGAAACCAAAATGAGTGATCTCAGAAACAACCAACAGGCAAAGACCGCGACCCGCGGCTCGTTCTTCCGCTCCAACCCGGTGATGAACCGTCTCTCCAAGGTCTCGGATATCGCGACCTCGGATAAGACTGTCGCCTACAGCGGCGTGCTGTTCAAGACCGCCTTCTTCCTGCTGTTCACCGTCGCGGGCATCGTTCTGAACCGCGTGCTGAACAACATCCTGTTCGCGGGGCTCGAGAAGTCCGTGCACCTGGATATCAAGGGCTTTCATGTCAACATCGCGCCCATGCAGCTCTACGTTGTCGCGGGCGTTGCCATCCTGGGCATCGTCACCCAGCTCATCGCCGCGTTCGGACCCGGCACGATCCCCGTCACCGGCACGATCTATTCCGTGACCCAGGGCTACTTCATTTCCTTCATGGTGTTCACCGTGCTCGACGGCTATGAGTGGATCGGCATGCTCGCGCTTGCCATCACCATCGCGATCGTCCTCGTCATGGCGATCCTCTACACCACCGGAGCCATCCGCGCCACCAAGAAGTTCCGCACCGTCATGCTGACGCTGTTCGGCACGATGATCCTGATCTCCATCGTGACCTTCCTCGGCTCGCTGATCCCCTTCACCAGACCCTTCGTCGCCTCGATCATGGGCAACTTCTGGATCTCTCTGGGCATCACCGCGCTGTCCATCATCATCGCGAGCCTGTTCCTGATCTCCGACTTCGCGATGATCCAGCAGGTCGTCGAGAACCGCATGCCCAAGAAGTATGAGTGGATGGCGGCGTTCGGACTGGTGTTCACCGTCCTGTGGATCTATGTCAAGGTGCTCGATATCCTGATCCAGCTCATCGGCAACAGCAAGAAATAACGCGTGCGTTCGGTTTTGGATGAACGTTTGGTTTAAACGTGCAATATGAAACAGCCTGGGACTTCGGTCTCAGGCGTTTCTGTTCAACAAAAAATGTAAAGGACTGATACTATGTCGGACTACTTTGGAAAAGACGTCCCGAAGCTCGGGTTCGGGCTGATGCGCCTGCCCAAGAAGGGCGTGGGCACCGATATCGAGCAGACCAAGAAGATGGTCGACCTCTTCATGGAGGCGGGCTTCACCTATTTTGACACCGCCTTCGTCTATCCGGGGTCGGAGAAAGCCATCAAAAAGGCTCTCGTCGACCGCTATCCGCGCGAGAGCTACACCCTGTGCACCAAGATCAACGCCTTCATGCTCGCGCCCAACGAGAAGGCGGCGAAACAGCAGTTCTACACCAGTCTCGAGCGCACCGGCGCAGGCTATTTTGACTATTACCTGCTCCACGCCTTCATGGAGAAGAACTACAGGAAGTACGACAAATTCCACCTTTGGGATTTCGTGAAGGAGCAGAAGGAGAAGGGGCTTGTCAAGTACTTCGGCTTCTCCTACCATGACGGTCCGGAGCTTCTCGATCAGATCCTCACCGAGCATCCCGAGGTCGATTTCATCCAGCTCCAGATCAACTATGCCGACTGGGAGGACCCCTCCGTCGCGTCACGCGCCAACTATGAGATCGCGCGTAAGCACGGCAAGTCGATCGTCGTCATGGAGCCTGTCAAGGGCGGCACGCTCGCGAATCCTCCCAAGGCTGTCCGCAAGCTCTTTGACGCCTATCATCCTGATATGTCCTATGCGTCGTGGGCGATCCGCTTCGTCGCGTCGCTCGACGGCATCATCACCGTCCTCTCGGGCATGTCGAACATCGCCCAGATGGAGGACAACCTCTCCTA
>CACYFH010000042.1 GCA_902773635.1 uncultured Ruminococcus sp.
TACCGCATAATCGCGGCATAATGAAAATGGTCGGAGGGCAAACGCCTTCCGACCAAGTAGATAATATAAATGTTCCGTTAACGACCCCACCCTAACGCGGGGCGTTGTGGGGACCCCCGAGAGATGCCAGGCGCCAGCAGTGGCGCTAAGCCAATCGCTCCGCTCTTGGAGCGCTGTTGCATGGGTGTTGTTACCCAAATCAAAGATTTGGACAACGCCTCAAGCCTGTCTGCGTCGTCCGCCTCGTTCTACGAAATTTTCCGTTAATAAATTTGTTAAAGCGTTTAATGGAAACTTAGTATAAAAGCTGTCGGTTCGTGGTGAACCGGCAGCTGAGTAATGACAGGATGTAGGGACGGTCATTGACCGTCCCCCGGTAGGAGTGTTGTAATTCCTATCTATGGTTTGATCTGTTTGCACAGCCCGTCGCGGGACGTCGAGGGCGACGTCCCCTACAGATTTATCAAGCGAACGACATTCTGCGGATGACCAATTGAGGAGTTGTCCAAATCTTTGATTTGGGTAACAACTCCCATGCAACAGCGCTCCAATCGCGGATCTATCCGCGATTGGCTAAGCGCCACTGCCGGTCATCCCTACACCTTATTGCCAAGCTCAATTGAGTCAGTCCGTGTTCGTTACTGTGATGCTGCGTTATCTCTCCCCGCGAACAGAAGCGGAGAACTTTTTATGAGGTTCTGCTCGCTTGCCCCCGTGACACGCGTGTCAGTCAGAGGGGGCGGACTAAGTCGCGAGCGACCGTCAGAGGGAGAGGATCAACGCGCTTTTTTCGACAAACTAAAAGCTGTCGGTTCGTGGTGAACCGGCAGCTTTTTGTTTGTTTATCATATTGGAAAGATTTATACGCCGTAGCGCTCCATGAGGGCGTAGAGGTCCTTGATGTCGCTTTGGATCTCTCTGCCGGCGTCGGTGTCCTTGATCATCAGGCGCGGGGACTTTGTCTCTACGATCCTTCTGTCCGAATGGATGTCGCGGTTCTCCTTCAAGGCGGCGGAGACGCTCTCAAAGGGATGGTGCGCGGTCAGGCTCAGTCCGTGGGAGCTGTAGATCAGGGTGTAGCCCGCGATGCCGGTCGTCTTGTGGTAGCGCTTGCAGAAGCCGCCGTCGATGACGAGCAGCATGCCGCCCGCGCGGACGGGGAGCTCGCCCTTCTTGGTGCGGATGGGGGTGTGGCCGTTGATGATGTGGGAGCCTTTTGTCGGGAGTCCGAATTCCCGCAGGATATTGGAGCAGACGCTCTCAAAATAATATAAGGTATAGTAGGGGTCCTTGTCCTCGACCCAGACGCTCTTGTCGTCGATGTAGGTGTGCTCAAAGGCTTTGATCGTCCTGCCGCAGAGCGGGGACTTTCTGCCGCGCCACAGATACCACATGAAGTCCAGCTCGTCGAGGTTCTTCCTCTTGCTGAAAAAGGCGTGGCGCGCCTTGGCGTCCGCGAGGTCGAAGAGGGCTTTTCCGCTGTAGGTCTTGCCGAACAGCTCCACTTGATCCAGCGCGCCGTCGGAGGTCATCGGGACACAGCCGTGGTAGAGGAGGTTGCCGTTGTAGACGCGGTACATGCCGCCCTTCTCGTAGAGGAAGGTGATGTGGCGGTTGAGGCGCTCGCTGTTGAGGAAGGCTTTTTTCAGTCCGGCGAACACGGTCGCTTCCTCTTCCGTCAATTCATAGGGGCGGTTCGGGTCGAGGGTGGGGAAGTCGGTGGTATTCATTTGATAGACGGCGCCGTCGATCTCGACCGTGCCGTTTTTTGTGTCAATCTTGTGGAGCAGCATGCGCCCGGTCATGCGGTACTCCGGGTGGCGGAGGATGAGCTGACCCTCGAGCTTGAACTGGATGACGGTGATGGCGCGCTCGAGCGACTGCATCGGGCTGTCGCCGTGATAGGTGTGCTCGGCAAAGAGCGCGAGGTCGCGCAGGCTGATGCCGTAGCCGTTCTCGAGGATGCGGACGGTGCGGTATTTGACGCAGTTGGTGACGACGTCGGCGATGCAGGCGTCACAGCCAGCCGCCGCGCCCATCCAGAGGATGTCGTGGTTGCCCCATTGGACGTCGAGCGAATGGTACTGCATCAGCAGGTCGAGGATCTTGTCCGCCGACGAGCCGCGGTCGAAGATGTCGCCGACGATGTGCAGGTGATCGACCGCGAGCCGCTTGATCAGACCCGCGAAGGCGATGATGAAATTATCCGCGTCGACCTCGATGATGGTGTCGAGGATCATCTGATGGTAATGCACCTGGTTGTTGTCCTCGTCCTTCTGGATATGGAGCAGCTCGTCGATGATGTAGGCGTACTCCGGGGGCAGCGCCTTACGCACCTTGGAGCGGGTGTACTTGGAGGAGAGAAGGCGGGTGATCTCGATCAGGTAGCCGATGGTCGTGCCGTACCACGCGGCGGTGAGTGTGCCCGCAGATTTCAGGAGCTCGAGCTTCTCACGCGGATAGTAGATAAGGGTGCAGATCTCCTTGATCTCGTCATGGGTGAGCGTGTCCCCGTAGAGGCGGTCGAGCTTCTCGCGGATAACGCCGGAGCAGTTGTTGAGGATGTGGCAGAAGGCTTCATACTCGCCGTGGATATCGCTCATGAAGTGCTCGGTGCCCTTGGGCAGGTTAAGGATGGCGGAGAGGTTGATGATCTCGCTGGTCACGGAGCGGATATTGGGATACCGCTCGGCGAGAAGGGTGAGATATTTTTCGTAGTCGGTCATGGGGATACCTCTTTTCAAAAACCGTTCATAGGAGATTCTCTTTAAAGATATTGTAACGGCTCGAAGGAGAAAATGCAATTAAAAAGTGTGGGGAAAGCTATTAAAAAATATTTTTAAATACCTATTGACTTTTGCGGGATTTATGGTAGAATCTCTTTAAAGAAAATTTGAAATAGATAGGAGCGCGCAATGTCTATCAATAAAATTCTTGCCGCCTTAGCGGATGATACGCGCAGAGCGATCATCATGAAGCTCAGGGAGGGGAGGATCAGCACCGGCGAGCTGGCAGAGTACCTCGGTATCTCGCCGCAGGCGCTGTCGTATCACCTCGCAAAGCTGAAAAAGGCGGAGCTGATCTATGAGACAAAATACAAAAACTACATCTTCTATGAACTGAATCTCTCGGTTCTGGGAGAGCTGATCGTCTGGCTGGATTCTTTGAAAGGAGAGCAGGATCATGAAGCTTAAAAAAGGTTTGCTGACAGTATTTTCCATGCTGCCGCTGGTGGTGAGCGGGATCGCGCTGTTCTTTTTGCCCGATCGGATCCCGGGGCATTACGGCGCGGATCTGACCGTCGACCGTTACGGGAGCAAGTATGAGATTTTGATTCTTCCGCCGATCATCCTGATCATAGGGCTGATCTTCCTCTTGGCGGCGAAGCTGATACAAGAGGAGCCGAACAAGCGGATCACGCTGAACATCGGGCTGGCGCTGGTCCTGTTCTTCAATGCTTTGAATTACTTTGTCCTGTACGTTCAGGCGAACGCGATCAAGGATATCGGGAAGTTCGGGTTCAATCGTTTTCTGCTGCTGGCGTTCGGCGTGTTCTTCATCTTTATCGGAAACCTGATGCCGATGGTGAGGAAAAACGCCTTCATCGGCATGCGGACGAAGTGGAGTATGAAGAACGACGCGGTGTGGAAGAAGTGTCAGCTTTTCGCCGGCGTTTCCATGATCGTCGCGGGCGTGATCTGCGGCGTGCTGGCGTTCGCGTTGCCGGAGCTGTTCGCGATGGTCGGCGTGTTGATCGCGGTCGTGATCGTGAATGTGATCTACTCGTATTTCGCGGCGAAAAAGTATGAGAACAAAGAGTAACGCTCTATTGCGGCTGAATTCGGGGCGAAGGCGGAAAAGCCCGCTCCTCATCAGTCAGGCAAAGCCTGACAGCTTTTCCTCGGCGGAAACGCCTCCCCCACTGTCGCTTCGCGACGTCTCCCCAACGGGGAGCACCCCAAGGGGAAGCCTCAGCGTGTCGATAAAGTTCAATTGTCATTCTGAGCGCAGCGAAGAATCTTAGGCTTTATGCGGTTTAAAGATCCTTCACTTCGTTCAGGATGACACTCTTCCCCCCAAGGGGAAGCCTTTTTAGAAGTCGACCGGAATGAGATAAACGAAAATAGCAAATGAGAAAAAGAGAGAAAAATAGAGCTAAAGTGAGGTAAAAGAAGCTGGGCGAACGCTAGATGAAAAAATACGGATTTTCGCTTGACTTTCGGGGATGAAAGTGTTAGACTATACGAGCGTTAGAAAATATTGTCATGTACCGAATGAGATCGGTTGAGATTGCCACAGGGCTAAGACCCTTCGCAATGACAATTCAGAATCATCAAGGAGGAACGCGATTATGTCCACTTATATGGCGAAAAAAGGCGAAGTCGAGCGCAAGTGGTATGTGATTGACGCCGCGGGCAAGCCCCTCGGTAAGGTTGCGGCTGAAGCGGCTGTGCTGCTCAGAGGCAAGCATAAGGTCACCTTCACTCCCCACGTTGACTGCGGCGACCACGTCATCATCATCAACTGCAAGGATGCAGTTCTCACCGGCAAGAAGTTAGAGCAGAAGAAATGGTACCGTCACACCGGTTACGTCGGTCACCTCAAGGAGACCAACTACGCCACCCTGATGGCTACCCGTCCCACCAAGGCGATGGAGCTTGCGGTAAAAGGCATGGTTCCCTCCAACACCATCGGCAGAGCCGCGATGCTGAGACTCAGACTCTTTGAGGGCGCTGAGCACACCCATCAGGCGCAGAAGCCCGAGCTGCATGAATTTTAAGAAGGAGGAACGAATCAATGTACGATAAGGCACCTTATTTCTACGGCACCGGCAGAAGAAAGTCTTCTGTAGCGAGAGTTCGTCTCTACCAGGGTACCGGCAAGATCACCATCAATGACAGAGATATCGACGATTACTTCGGTCTTGAGACCCTGAAGCTGATCGTTCGTCAGCCCCTCGCCCTCACCGAGACCGGCGAGAAGTTCGACGTAGTATGCCGCGTTGCAGGCGGCGGCGTCACCGGTCAGGCCGGTGCGATCCGTCACGGCATTTCCCGCGCGCTGCTGCAGTATGATTCCGACGCGCTGAGAGCCGCCCTCAAGAAGGCAGGCTTCCTCACCCGTGACCCGAGAATGAAAGAGCGTAAGAAGTACGGTCTCAAAGCAGCGAGACGTGCTCCGCAGTTCTCCAAGAGATAATCAGATATTTACCGTTTGGTTATTATCCAAAGCTCCTGCTCGTCAGGAGCTTTGTTGTTTTATATGAGTGGTTCCTGATTATCTCGGTCGAACTGCGGAATTGCTCAGGCGCAGCCTTCGCAAGGCATCGCTAAAAACAGTCCGCGGGACTGTTTTCTTAACGCTCTTACAGTTCTCCAGGAGATAATCAGATATTTACCGTTTGGTTATTATCCAAAGCTCCTGTTTACACAGGGGCTTTGTTGTTTTTCGGGATTTTGTTTACATTTCGGTCATTGAAAAGGTGAGTGAAATGCGGTATACTACCTACAACCGAAAAGGAGGTTATCAGTATGAGAATAAAAGGATTTGTCGGCGTGCTGCTCTGTCTGTGCATGATGGCGGCGGTGCTGAGCGGCTGCGGCAAGCCCGCGAATCAGGCGGACGGCGCGACCGAAGCCCCTAAGGCGACCGAGGCGGCGACCGCGGATGAAGCGAAGGGCGACGGCATCGACTATATGGCGCTCGTCAACAAGACACACATGCTCCCCGACGACTGGGAGGATAAGCTCGAGACCGTTCACATGACCAACTCCGTCGGCGACGACGTTGAGGTGGAGAAGAAGGCTTACGACGCGTATCTCCTGCTGAAAGCGGAGCTGGAGAAGGAAGGCGTTTTCGTCGACCTCGATTCTGCGCGCAGAAGCGTAGCCGATCAGCAGAGGATCATGGACGATTTCACCGAGAAGTACGGCAAGGATTACGCGCTGAAAACCGTCGCGACTCCCGGCTACTCGGAGCATCACACGGGATTGGCGCTCGATCTGTACCTGATCATCGACGGCAAGGACGTGGTGGAGAACGAGGATATGATCCAGTACCCCGAGATCTGGGCAAAGATCCACGAGAAGCTCGCGGACTACGGCTTTATCCTGCGCTATCTCGAGGGCAGGGAGTACATCACCGGCTACGGCTATGAGCCGTGGCACATTCGCTATATCGACAACGCGGAGATCGCCAAGGAGATCACGGCGAAGGACATCACCTTTGAGGAGTATCTTGGCGCGTATCAGGGCGGCAAGGCGGAGATCGACTGCGGCACTTCTGCGATCTATACCGAGGAGGAGCTGAAGGATGCGGTCATCCAGGTCGAATGCAAGTTCGCGTTCTGGAACGGCTGTGAGCTGAAGAGCATCCGCTATGCGGGCGACGAGGCTTCGACCGATAAGGAGCTCGAGAGGATGAACGCCATCAACCCCGACGGAAAATATACGCAGATGGTCAAGTTCTTTATGGACTTCCATACGCCGAAGGATACCGGCGACATGACCTTCAATCCGGATTCCGATTACAACGACTACGGATGGTGGCTTGCACGCAAGGATAACGGCGGCTGGGAGGTCGTCACCTTCGGGTACGGAGAAGAATAAAGGCACGCAAACCTTCCGGTCTCCCGGAAGGTTTGTTTTTTTATAGGATCCGTTGGCGTGAGGTCTTGACAAAACCCGCTTGTAATGCGATAATATTTAGGTTAGAGTATAAGCAATCGGTGGAGATTGCCACACCTCCTGACGGAGGTTCGCAATGACGATTGAATATTTTACGAGAGGAAGGCTTTTATGGCAGAACTCAACAAGTCCTACGATCCCAAGCAGGTCGAGGACAGGATATATCAGTATTGGATGGAGCATAACTACTTCCATGCCAAGGTCGATCCCGACAAGAAGCCCTACTGCATCGTTATGCCGCCGCCCAACATCACGGGTCAGCTGCATATCGGTCACGCGCTGGACAATACTTTGCAGGATATTCTGATCCGCTGGCGCAGGATGCAGGGCTATGAGGCGCTCTGGCTGCCCGGCACCGACCACGCTTCCATCGCGACGGAGGCGAAGATCGTGGAGGCGATGCGTAAGGAAGGCATCACCAAGGACGATCTCGGCAGAGAAAAGTTCCTCGAGCGCGCGTGGGATTGGAAGCGCGAATACGGCGGCAGGATCACCAGGCAGTTCTGGAAGCTGGGCGTCTCCTGCGACTGGGAGCGCGAGCGCTTCACGATGGACGAGGGCTGCTCCAACGCCGTCAAGGAGGTTTTCGTCAAGCTCTACAATGAGGGCTTGATCTATCGCGGCAACCGCATGGTCAACTGGTGTCCGCACTGCTGTACCTCTATCTCCGACGCGGAGGTCGAATATGAGGCGCAGAACGGCAACTTCTGGCACATCCTCTACCCGGTCAAGGAGACCGGCGAGATGCTGGAGATCGCGACCACCCGTCCCGAGACGATGCTCGGCGATACCGCCGTGGCGATCAACGTCGAGGACGAAAGATATAAGCACCTGCACGGCTGTCACGTCATCCTGCCGCTGCTCGACAAGGAGATCCCGATCGTCTGTGACGAGCACGCGGACATGGAGAAGGGCACCGGCGTTGTCAAGATCACGCCCGCTCACGACCCCAACGACTTTGAGGTCGGTCTCAGACACAGCCTGCCGATCGTGCGCTGCTTCACCTATGACGGTCACATGACCGGCAAGGAGGACGTAGCGGCTTACGAGGAGCTGAAAGCGAAGGGCAATCTCTCCGAGAACGAGCCGGAGGTGCTCGACTGCGGCAAGTACGCAGGCATGACCACCATGGAGGCGAGAAAGGCGATCGTCGCCGACCTCACCGCGCTGGGTCTCTTGAAAGAGATCGAGCCGCTGTCCCATGACGTCGGCACCTGCTACCGCTGTCACACCACCATCGAGCCGATGGTCTCTAAGCAGTGGTTCGTCAAGATGGCGCCGCTCGCGAAGCCCGCGATCGAGGCTGTCCGCGACGGCAGAACGCAGTTCATCCCCAAGAGATCGGAAAAAATCTACTTTAACTGGCTTGAAAATATCAAGGACTGGTGCATCTCCCGTCAGCTTTGGTGGGGCCACCGGATCCCCGTTTACTACTGCGACGAGTGCGGCGAGATGGTCGTCAGCAAGACGCCCGTCGATACCTGCCCGCACTGCGGCTGTCAGCATATGACGCAGGACCCCGACACGCTCGACACCTGGTTCAGCTCCGCGCTGTGGCCGTTCTCGACCCTCGGCTGGCCTGAGAACACCGAGGAGCTGAAATACTTCTATCCGACCGACACGCTGGTCACCGGCTACGATATCATCTTCTTCTGGGTCGTCCGCATGATGTTCTCCGGCATCCACAACATGGGCGACGTGCCGTTCCACACCGTGTTCATCCACGGTCTGATCCGTGACGAGCAGGGTCGCAAAATGTCGAAATCTCTCGGCAACGGCGTCGATCCGATCGAGGTCATCGAGAAGTACGGCGCGGACGCGCTGCGCTTCTTCCTCGCGACGGGCAACTCTCCCGGCAACGATATGCGCTACAGCGAGACGCGCGTCGAGAGCTGCCGCAACTTCGCAAACAAGCTGTATAACGCCAGCCGCTTTGTGCTGATGAATATTGAGGGACGCGACGTGCCGCTCACCCTGCCCGCAGACCTCAGGCTCGAGGACAAGTGGATCCTGTCTACGCTGAACACGCTCTGTAAGGACGTGACCGAGAACCTCGAGAAGTTCGAGCTGGGTATCGCGGTACAGAAGCTGTACGACTTTATCTGGGACTGCTTCTGCGACTGGTACATCGAGCTGAAAAAGTCGAGCCTGTACTCCGACGACGAGACCGCCGCGCAGTCCGCGCGTCAGGTGCTCGTGTATGTGCTGGACAAGATCTTGAAGCTCCAGCATCCGTTCATGCCGTTCATCACCGAGGAGATCTGGCAGACCATCCCGCATGAGGGCGAGACCATCATGCGCGAGAAGTACCCCGAGTATGACGCGGCGCTCAGCTTTGAGACCGAAGCCGCCGAGATGCAGAAGATCATGAGCGCGATCACCGCGATCCGCACCCAGCGCAACGAGATGAACGTGCCGCCCTCCAAGAAGGCGAAGCTCTACATCGCGACCAAGACCGCCGCGACCTTTGAGCACGGCGTGGAATTCTTCAAGAAGCTGGCTTCCGCGAGTGAGGTGGAAATCGGCGAGGAATTCAGCATCGACGGCGCCGTGACCGTCGTCACCGCGGACGCGAAGCTCTATATCCCGATGAATGAGCTGGTGGATATGGAAGCGGAGCTCAAACGTCTGAACAAGGAGCTGGAGCAGACGAAGAAGATGCTCAAGCAGGACGAGGGCAAGCTCAGTAATCCCGGCTTCATGGGCAAGGCTCCCGCGGCTGTTATCGAGAGGATACGGCAGCAGGCAGAGCGCGAGCGCGAGAAGATCGCGCTGATCGAAGCCGCTATCGCGAATTTGAAATAAGACATTGAAACGCCTCCGATCTGATTGGATCGGAGGCGTTTTGTATTGTAGGGCTTTTGATAAAACAAACAGCGCGTTTCGGGTGAAACGCGCTGTCGGTGTTTGATTTCATTGAAAATTATTCCTTGGAGCCTTCGCCGTGGAAGTAGACCTTCGCGTCGTCGAAGCCGCCCTCAACGTAGGCGCTGCATTCGCTTCTTACGGTAGCGCCGGGCTTGATCTCGGAGTCTTCGTCCTCGCAGTAGCTGTAGTTGTGATCGACCAGCTTGCCGTTCTTGTAGAAGAATACGTCGTACCAGACATACTTTGCGGGGATCTTGCCGTTGTTGGTCAGGCTGACGATGACCTTGTTGGTCAGCTGGCTGACATCAAGCGCCAGATCCTGGTCGACCGGGACTTCATAGCTGCTCAGGTCGGAGGCGACGACCTTATATTCATAGGAGTTAAAGTCCTCATCGCAGGAGAAATCCTCGCAGACGGTGGTGCCCTTCGCAACAGCGTCAATGGAGCTGCTGGTGGTGCCGACGATCTTGCCGTCCTTGAAGAAGTCCATGCTGATGCTCATGTTGCAGTCCTTGTCGCTGTCGTTGGTGATCAGCAGATAGACGTACTTGCTGTAGTCGTCGAAGTAGGGGATGCCCTCGACCTTGATACCGTCGGAAACGGTGCCCTTGCCGGCGATATCGCCGGGGTTGGTGGTCTTGACGTCGGCTGCCGCGCTGCTGATCTCGCTTGCGGCGGATTCAACGCTGCTCGCGACGCTCTCAACGGCGGACTCGACCTGGCTTTCGGAGTTCTCTACCTTGCTGCCCAGAGCCTCGGCAAGAGAGCTGAGAAGCTCGTTGGCGTTGGGGATCTGCTTGTTGTTATTGCCGCAGGCGGTCAGGACTGCGCAGCCAGAACAACGGCGCACAAGAGTGCGATAACTCTTTTCATCATAAAAAACCTCACTTTATTTGTTTTGATAATGAAATGGTTGAATTTTTAACATCCATTACACGTTTTATAGTATACCATTTTCGTTTACATCCTGCAAGCATTTGTCGAAAAATCGTATATATTCACCTTATAAGGGAGGGGGAACGGGAGCGCTGTTGTATATAATGGATAGACGAAATCCACATGTCGTACCGTTCGTAGAAAAAGGTCAGCGATCGCTGACCGGTAGTTGACAAGAAAAAACGGAGCGCCCGGTGTAGGCGCTCCGTGAGGGATCATTCTTCGGTTTTCTTGAGCTGGATGCCGAGGACGTCGAGGGACTCCTGATCGACGACGGAGGGGCAGGCGCTCATCAGCTCGGAGGCGTTCTGCACCTTCGGGAAGGCGGTGACGTCCCTGAGGCTGTCGGCGCCGCACATCAGCATCGCGATGCGGTCGAGACCGATGCCCATACCGCCGTGGGGCGGCGCGCCGTACTTGTACGCTTCGACAAGGAAGCCGAACTTCGCGTCGATCTCCTCGTCCGTCATCTTGAGGGCGCGGAACATCTGCTGCTGCAGCTCGTAGTCGGTGATACGCATGGAGCCGGAGCTCAGCTCGGTGCCGTTGAGGGTGAGGTCGTAGGCTTTGGCGATGACCTTAGCGGGGTCGGACTCGAGATATTGCAGGCACTCCTCCTTCGGCATGGTGAAGGGGTGGTGCATGGCGACCCACTCGCCGCTCTCCTCGTCCTTCTCAAAGAACGGGAAGTCGACGATCCAGACGAACTTGTAGACGTCCTTGGGGATCAGGTCGAGCTGACGACCGACCTCCAGACGGAGTGCGCCGAGGGTGGGGAGGGTCACGGAGTTCTTGTCCGCGACGATCAGCACGACGTCGCCCTTCTCAGCGCCGAGGGCGGTGAGGATGCGGTCGAGGTCGCCCTCGCCGAGGAATTTGTTGAAGGAGCAGTTGGGGGCTTCATCCGCCCAGCGGATGTAGGCGAGACCCTTCGCGCCGATGCCCTTGACGAACTCGGTGAGCTTGTCGATCTTCTTGCGGGTGAGGGAGGCGGCGGCGTTCTTCGCGACGATCGCGCGGACGGAGCCGCCGTTCTCGACAGCGCTCTTGAATACGACGAAGTCGATATCCCTGACGGTCTCGGTGAGGTCGATGATCGGCATGCCGAAGCGCACGTCGGGCTTATCGGAGCCGTAGGTGTTCATCGCGTGCTCATAGGTCATGCGCTCGAAGGGGAGGGCGAGGTCGATGCCCTTGATCTCCTTGAACAGGCGCGCCATCAGCCCCTCGTTGATCTGCATGATGTCCTCAACGTCGACGAAGCTCAGCTCCATGTCGATCTGGGTGAACTCGGGCTGGCGGTCGGCGCGGAGGTCCTCGTCGCGGAAGCAGCGGGCGAGCTGGATATAGCGGTCAAAGCCGGAGAGCATCAAGAGCTGCTTGTAGATCTGCGGCGACTGGGGCAGGGCGTAGAACTTGCCGTTATGGATACGGGACGGCACGAGGTAGTCGCGCGCGCCCTCGGGGGTGGACTTGATCATCATGGGCGTCTCGATCTCGATGAAGCCGTTCTCATAGAAATAGTCGCGGGCGATCTTCGCGATCCTGGAGCGGGTGATGATGTTCTGCTGTAAGGGGGTGCGCCTGAGGTCGAGATAGCGGTATTTCAGGCGGATGTCCTCCGCGGTCTTGCTGTCGTCGACGATCTCAAAGGGCGGGGTCTGCGCCTTAGAGAGAACGCGGAGGTCGGTGACCTCGATCTCGATATCGCCGGTCGCGATCTTGCTGCTCTTTGCGGAGCGCTCGCGGACGGTGCCGACGGCGCAGAGAACGTATTCGGAACGCGCGGAGAAAGCCTTCTCAAAGATCGCGCGGTCGGTGTTGTCGTCAAACGCGAGCTGTACGATACCGGTGCGGTCGCGCAGGTCGATGAAGATGAGCTGTCCGAGGTCGCGCTGACGCTGTACCCAGCCGCATACCGTGACCTGTGCGCCGATATCGGACGCTCTCAGCTCGCCGCAATAATGGGTGCGGTGAAGCCCAGTCATAAATTCTGCCATAGTGATCCTTCCTTTATTTGCTTCAACAAAAGATGTCATTCCGAGGGAGCAAAGCGACCATCCCCTTCCACCTGCAACCGGCAGTAAATACAGGGGGATTGCCACGCCCCGAAGGGCTCGCAATGACACGGTTGTTTTTACGCTGTTATTCCGCGAAATCGGCGGCGAGCTTGGCGGCGATGAATTCCTTCACGAATCTCTCCTCGTCAAGCGTGACGTCGGTCTGGTCGCCGGTCTCCATGTTTTTCAGCTTTGCGGCTCCGTTCGCGATCTCGTCGTCGCCGAGCACCATGGAGAAGCGTGCGCCGAGCTTGTTGGCGTACTTCATCTGCGCCTTCAAGCCGCGGCCGACGACGTCGTACTCCGCGTACATGCCCGCCTTGCGGAGGGTGTTGACGAGCGCGCCGGCGCGCTTGTGGGCTTCCTCGCCCATCGAGCCGATGTAGACGTCGCAGGGTGCGGGTGCGGGGATCTCAATGCCCTGCGCGTCCATCGTCAGGAGCAGTCGCTCGATGCCAGCCGCAAAACCGAGAGCGGGCATGGGGTTGCCGCCCAGCTCCTCGATCAGTCCGTCATAGCGGCCGCCGCCGCAGATCGTGGACTGGGCGCCGATGTCGCCGGAGATGAACTCGAAAACGGTCTTGGTGTAGTAATCGAGACCGCGCACGATGGTGGGGTTGACGGTGTATGCGACGCCGTTCGCGTCGAGATAGCCCTTCACGCCGTCAAAGTGCTCGCGGCACTCGTCGCAGAGGTAGTCGAGCACGGTGGGCGCGTCCTTCGCGATCTCGTGGTCGTGGGGGACCTTGCAGTCGAGCAGGCGCATGGGGTTCCTGCCCAGGCGCTCCTGACAGTCCTCGCAGAGCGTGTCCTTGTACTGAGAGAAGTATTCGGTCAGTGCCTTGTGGTATTCGGCGCGGCACTTCGGACAGCCGATGGAGTTGATCTCGAGGTGGATGTTCTTCAGCCCGAGGCGGTCAAAGATATTCGCCGCGGCGGTGATCAGCTCCGCGTCGGCGGCGGGGCTTGAGGTGCCGTAGCACTCCATACCGAACTGGTGGAACTCGCGCAATCTGCCTGCCTGGGGCTTTTCATAGCGGTAGCAGGAGGTGAGGTAGTACGCCTTGATGGGCAGAGGGTCGTTGTGGAGACCGTGCTCGAGGAAGGCGCGCGCCGCGCCTGCCGTGCCCTCGGGACGCAGGGTGATGCTGTCGCCGCCCTTCGTCAGGAAGGTGTACATCTCCTTCTGGACGACGTCGGTGGTGTCGCCGACGCCGCGCTCAAAGAGGTTGGTGTGTTCAAAAACGGGGGTTCTCAGCTCGCGGTAGCCGAAGGCGCGCGCTTCCTCGCGGAAGAGCTGCTCCAAAAACTGCCAGCGGTAGCTGTCGCGCGGGAGGACGTCCTCCGTGCCGCGCGGTTTCTTGGTGATCAAAGCCATTGTATCAAACCTTTCATATGATAAAACGTAACAGAAACGGTGTCATTGCGAAGTCCGAAGCCTTCCGTCAAGGAGGCGGTGCAGACGAACGAGTCTGCGACAGGCTGTGGCAATCCCCTTCCGATCAATCCCGTTAACAGGATCGTTCTACTCCTATCAGGGGGATTCCCACGTCGGGGCTTTGCCCCTCCTCGGAATGACAACGAATATGAAAACTTAGTATTACGCCAAATTTCGCTTTATAAAGTATAGCACAAATTATGAGCCGTAGCAATAGAAAAATCGCGATTAAATCGGGGGTTTCGCGGTGCAGGCGGATTTTGCGACTGATTCGCAAATTTGTGTTGACATCACACGGGCGCTGTGCTATACTAATTTGCGAACGATTCGCAAATTAGGGGGGATAGAAGGCGCCCGGATTACCGGTCTGAGTTCGGTTCAAAGCGGATCTGTTTTTTGGAGTTTCGGTTTTACACTCTTTGAATCATCCATCAGACGGACAGGTTGTCCCCTCATCCGACCTTTTCGGCTCATAGAGCCGAAAAGCCCACCTTCCCCCCAAGGGGAAGGCTTTCTGAGTTTCAGTTGCTTAACGGAGGTAATGATATGCCCAAATACCTTACAAAACAGCGTAAAATACTCATAGATTATCTGTCACAGCATCCGGACGAGAGCATCTCCGCCGGACAGATCGCCGAGGCGCTCGCCGATCAGATCAGCAAGAGCGCCGTGTACCGCAACCTCGCCGATATGGAGGCGGAGGGCAAGGTGCGCCGCGTGGTCGGCGGAGCCGGCAGAGAGGTCGTGTACCAGTATACGGAGGGTCACGGCTGTGAGGGCTGTCTGCACATGAGCTGTACCAAATGCGGCAAGACCGTCCACATGCAGAAGCAGATCGCGGACGCGCTGATCTCCAGCGTTGCCGACAACGACGATTTTTCCATCGACAGGGGCGAGACCGTGATCTACGGCGTATGCGCCGCCTGCAAGGGTCACTGATCGGATATGGAGGAAATATGAAAAGATTTTTTGCTGTATTGCTCAGCCTTTTGATGATCGTCAGTGTGTTCGCGGGCTGTAACACGGCGAATAACGCCGCGCGCGGCGACGTGAAGGTCGTCACGACGATCTTCCCGATCTATGACTGGGTGCGGGAGGTCGCGCAGGATGACGCGGACGTCAACCTCGATCTGCTGCTCGACAACGGCGTCGATCTGCACAGCTACCAGCCCACCGCGAAGGATATCGTGGATATCTCCGACTGCGACGTGTTCGTCTACGTCGGCGGCGAGTCCG
The DNA here is from genome assembly GCA_902773635.1 of uncultured Ruminococcus sp. Lineage (GTDB taxonomy): Bacteria > Bacillota > Clostridia > Oscillospirales > Acutalibacteraceae > Ruminococcoides. The sequence continues at coordinate 15,225 of CACYFH010000042.1, forward strand.
ACAGCTGGGTGGACGACGTGCTCAAAAGGGCTGACAATAAGGATATGATCGTGCTCGATCTGCTCGATATCCTCGGCGAGAAGGCGAAGGAAGAGGAGATCAAAGAGGGCATGCAGGGCGAAGAAGAGGAAGAACACGAAGAAGGCGAGGACGAGGCGGAATATGACGAGCACGTCTGGCTCTCCTTGAAGAACGTTTCTCTCTTTGTCGACAAGATCGCGGACGCGCTCTCGCAGAAGGACAGTCAGCATACGGAGAGCTACAAGGCGAACGCCGCCGCGTATGACGCGAAGATCACCGCTTTGAGCGAGCAGTATCAGGCGGCTGTGGACGCGGGAAAAACCAAGACCTTGCTCTTTGGCGACCGCTTCCCGTTCCGCTATCTGACGGACGACTACGGACTGGATTACTACGCCGCGTTCGTGGGCTGTTCCGCGGAGACGGAGGCGAGCTTTGAGACGATCACCTTCCTCGCGGACAAGGTCGACGAGCTGGGGCTCAAAAGCATCATGCAGATCGAGACCTCCGACGGCTCGATCGCGAAAACCATTGTGGATAACACCAAGACGAAGGATCAGGAGATCCTGACGCTCGACTCCATCCAGGGCGTGACCGCCGAGCGGATCAAGGCGGGGGAGACCTACCTGAGCATTATGGAGAGTAATTTAGAGGTGCTGAAAAAGGCGCTGGGGTAAAGAATAATGATTTGCCTGCGGCATGATTTGGTCGGGTATATGTCAGAGAGAGGCTGTAGGGACGGTCATTGACCGTCCGCAGACTGCCGGGCATTGATGATCAAACAGACCGCAGATAGAAATGAAACACTCCTACAAGCGGACGAGCAATGCTCGTCCCTACGACAAGAGATAGGTAAGAGCCGATTAATTACTATGTCATTGCGAGCCCCTTTAGGGGCGTGGCAATCCCACAAAGAGGAAAACCGACGTTTCTGTCTCTATTTGTGGGATTCCCACGGTCGCTTAGTCGCTCCCTCGGAATGACAGTGAATATGAAAGCGACATTAATCATTGTCTACGACGCTGGGGTACGGTTCGCAGGTCGTGCTCAGCGGACTGAGCTTTGAGGTGAACGCGGGCGACTACCTGTGTATCGTCGGCGAGAACGGCTCGGGCAAAACGACGTTGATGAAAACACTTTTAGGGCTGACGAAGCCGCTGGGCGGGTCGATCGAGTTCGCGGACGGCGTGACCGCCCGCAAGATCGGCTACCTGCCACAGCAGACGGACGTTCAGCGCGATTTCCCCGCCTCCGTGCAGGAGATCGTGATGACCGGTTGCCTGAGCAGGGACGGGTTCAGACCCTTTTACAGCAAGGCGGACAAGGCGCTCGCGGAGAAGAACATGGAGCGCATGAATATCACAAAGCTGAGAAAGCGCTGTTACCGCGAGCTGTCCGGCGGTCAGCAGCAGCGCGTCCTGCTGGCGCGGGCGCTCTGCGCGACGCAGAAGATCTTGCTGCTGGACGAGCCGGTCGCGGGTCTCGACCCCAAGGTGACGGCGGAGATGTACGACCTGATCGAGAGTCTGAACAAGAACGACGGCGTGACGATCATCATGATCTCGCACGATATCGACAAGGCGCTTCAGTATGCTTCGCACATCCTGCACGTCGGGGACGGCATCTTCTTTGGCAAGCGGGAGGATTATCCGCATGAGTTGAAGGGAGGGGCTGTGCATGAGTGAGCTTTTCTCGACGCTCAGCCTGTATCTGAGCCGTTCCTTCGTGGTGAACGCCCTGATCGTGGGCGTGCTGATCGCGCTGTGCTCCTCGCTTTTGGGCGTGACGCTCGTATTGAAGCGTTACAGCTTCATCGGCGACGGTCTCTCGCACGTCGCGTTCGGCGCGATGGCGGTCGCGGCAGTCTTAGGCTTGACCAATAATATGCCGCTGGTGCTGACCATCACGGTGCTCTGTGCCGTGCTGCTCCTGCGGATGGGCAAGAACGCCAAGATCAAGGGCGACGCGGCGATCGCGATGATCTCCGTCGGGTCGCTGGCGATCGGTTATCTTCTGATGAATATTTTCGGGACGGGCTCCTCGAACCTCTCGGGCGACGTGTGCTCGACGCTCTTCGGCTCGACCTCGATCCTCACGCTGAGCGACTTTGACGTCTGGATGTGCATTGTCCTCTCGGTGATCGTGGTGCTGTTCTTCGTCCTGTTCTACAACAAGATCTTCTCCGTGACCTTTGACGAGAGCTTCGCGCGCGCGACGGGTCAGAGAGCGGGACTTTACAACCTGATGATCGCGATCGTGATCGCGGTGATCATCGTCGTGTCGATGCAGTTGGTCGGCTCGCTGTTGATCTCGGCGCTGGTGATCTTCCCGGCGCTCTCTGCGATGCGCGTGTTCAAGAGCTTCAAGAGCGTGACCGTCTGTGCGGCGATCGTCTCTGTGTTCTGTGCGCTGATCGGGCTTCTGACCTCGATTTTGGCGGGTACGCCCGTCGGCTCGACCATCGTGGCGGTGGATATCGTCGTGTTCGTCATCTTCTTTATCATCGGAGCATTTACGAAAGGAAGGAAAGCGTGAAAAGGCTGATTGCATTATTCTTGGCGGTCATGATGATCACGTCACTCGCGGCTTGCGGCGGCAACGCGCAGTCCGGAGCTTCGTCCTCACCGACTGAGGCGGGGAAAGAAACGGAATCTGTCGGTGCAGAAGCAGAAAAAACAGGCGCGCCTGCTGACGGTGTGGACATCGACCTGACCGCTATGAGCGGGACGATGGTCTACTCCGAGGTGCTGAATATGCAGAAAACCCCCGAGGCTTATGAGGGCAAGGTCGTGAAAATGAGCGGGCCGTTCAACGTGACGGACTACAACGGAAAGACCTACTTCGCCTGTATCATCGCGGACGCGACCGCCTGCTGTTCCACCGGCATCGAGTTTGACCTCAAGGGCGATCACAGCTATCCCGAGGACTATCCCGCTCCTCAGACGGAGATCACGGTCGTCGGCGTGTTCAACACCTACATGGAGGGCAAGAGCAGATACCTCCAGCTCAAGGACGCGGAAATGATTGCATAAGTATTCGGAATTCGCAGGAACCCCTTGCATTTGCAGGGGGTTTTCATTATAATGGAGATATCAAAGAGAAAAGGAGTTTGAGATAATGTACGAACAGCCTTATAACCCCTACGCGACGAACCTGGCGGTCGTCAAGGAATATTTCCAGAAGCCGAAGGTCCTCGCGATGGGTATTTTACAGATCCTGTCCATTCTTGTGATGATCGTCATGGCGATCGTCTCATCCGCGAGCGTGAGCGAAGCGATCAGCCGCGCGCCCGAGATGGACCGATTCATTTCTTACGGCGGAGGCAGCGCCATCAGCGCCGCCACGATCATCCCGATCATCATCAGTGCGATCCCGATCCTGGTCACTGCGCTCGGCTACATCCTCCTGTACACCGGAAGCCGCAGCGAGAACGGCAGACCGACCGCCGGCGCAACGACGCTCTTTGTCATGGCGATCATCACGCTGTGCTTCACCGGCCTCGGCGTTCTGGGGGTACTGATCGTTATGCTGCTCGGCGGCAGCGTGATCTCCATAGCGCAGTCCTTCGGAGGGTCTTACTACGGCGGAAGCGCCGGCGTGCTCGAGGGCGTTTATATCGCGCTGATGATCTTTATCGCACTGATCGTGCTGTATGAGGTCCTCTACTGCGTGCATAGAGTGCGCTTCTTCAACTCCGTGCGCAAGAGCGCGACCTCCGTGGAGCTGAGCTGTAAGGGTGCGACCGGCTTCGGCGTGATGAGCGTGATCAACGCGGTCTTTATCGGACTCATGCTTCTGATCTACACCTTCGCCTTTTTCGCGGCGACGGCTGCAAGTCAGTATTCCTATGAGCTGCAGTACTTCGGTTCCGGTCTGATCGCTGTGTTCGGCATCGCGCTGGGCGCTGTCCTGATCGGCTTCATCAGCTCGATCCTCGAGGCGAGCATCGCGCTGGGTTATAAGCGCCACATCCTCGCCTACACCAGCACCTACAACACGCCCTACGGCGCCGCTCCCGGCAACGGCTACGCCGCCGCGCCTTATGTGCCGTATCAGCAGCCGGTTCAGCCGAACTATCAGCAGCCGCCTTATCAGCCCTATCAGCCGGAGAACGGCTTTGAGCCGCAAAATCAGGAACCGCGGTTCGAGCCGCAGCAGCCTGTCGACATGGATCAGAACCCCTATGGCGACAGCTTCGGCCCGACGGAGATCCCGACCGCGCCTGTTGCGCCGTTCGTGCCGGCGGAGAGCTTCGATGACCTGACCTCTCCCGAGCCCCTCGCGGACGCTCCTGTGACCGAAGAGCCTGCACCCGCTCCTGTTGAGGACGCGCAGAGCTGGGACGACCTGATCGCAAAGCCCGAGCCTGAGCCGGTCGCACAGCCTGTCGCTGAGCTTGTTCAGGAAGCGCCCGCCGCGCCTGCGTTCTGCACCAACTGCGGCGCGCCCGCTCAGCCGGACGCGATGTTCTGCTCCAACTGCGGACATAAGCTGAGATAAGTTGATAAAGTAAATTTCCCCGGTGTAAGGGCGAATTTATCTTTTTTATACGGTTGAGATTGCCACAGCCCCTAAAGGGGCTTCGCAATGACTATTTATATTGAAAGCGCCTTCGAGAAGGCAATATCATTAAGTTAAGAAATGTATCTCGCTGACGCTCGGTCAATTGATACAATCCCTCAGTCGGCTAACGCCGACAGCTCCCTTTACCAAAGGGAGC
>CACYFH010000043.1 GCA_902773635.1 uncultured Ruminococcus sp.
CTATTAACGCTAAACAAGCGACAGCTTCTTAGCCATCGCTTGTTCTGTTCTCTTATTCTGTTTTATATTCGGGTTTACCCCAACTATTGACAGAGAGCCCTATTTTATAATAGTATATGGTTCCTGTCAAATAAAAAAGCCCCGATGATCGAGGCTTTTTCAACAGTAAGCATATATCAGGCGCGAGGGATGGCCGCCGACGCACCGTAATATAAATGATTATCTGTCCTTGAGAAGTTTATTCAGCTCGTCCATGAAGGTGTTGATGTCCTTGAACTGGCGGTAAACGGACGCAAAGCGCACATAGGCTACCTCGTCGACATTGCGGAGCTGATCCATGGTCAGCTCGCCGATGGAGAGAGAGGTGACCTCGCGGTCGAGAGAGCTCTGGAGCTGGGCTTCGATATTATCCACCATCTGCTCGATCTGCTGGATGGAGACGGGACGCTTCTCGCACGCGCGGAGGATGCCCGCAGTCAGCTTGGCGCGGTCAAAGACCTCGCGGCTCTTGTCGCGCTTGACGACGACGATCGGAACGGTCTCGATGACCTCATGGGTGGTGAAACGCTTCCCGCATTTTAAGCACTCGCGGCGGCGGCGGATGCGCTCGCCTTCATCCGCGGGACGGGAGTCGATTACCTTGCTTTCTTCAAAACCGCAATAGGGACACTTCATAACTACACCCCGATAAATTATATTTCTACAATAGAAATTATAAGATATCGGGGTGACTGAATCAAGTTATAATTTTGTAATCTGGTGTTACAAAAAAGTAGGGACGAGCATTGCTCGTCCGCTACACGACGCTTTCTGAATCCGTTCTGCGATTAAGACCATCGCACGGAAGACCAATGGTCGTCCCTACAGAGGGTTCAAAGGCTCCAGCGCTCTGTCTAAGATCCCGTTCATCTGAGCGATCGCCATGCCGTAGTTGACCATGGGGACGCCCGCCGCTTTTGCGGTGCGCTGGCGGTGCTGCATCTCCTTCTCGTTGAGCATACAGCCGCCGCAATGGATCACGACCTTGTAGGGACTGAGATCGTCCGGGAAGGTGCCGCCGGAGGTGAAGTCGTAGGTAATATCCGCGCCGGAGTACGCTTTCAGCCACGAGGGGAGCTTGACCGTACCGATATCGCCGCACTGGCGGTGGTGGGTACAGCCCTCGGAGATCAGGACTTTGTCGCCGTCCTTGAGGTTTTTCAGAGCGTCTGCGCCCGCAAGGAGACCGCTGAGGTTGCCCTTATAGCGGGCGAAGAGGATGGAGAAGGAGGTCATCGGGACGTCCGCAGGAGTATCCTGCGCGACCCGCTTGAACGCCTGTGAATCCGTGATGACCAGCGCGGGCTTCTCGGCGAGCTTATCGAGCGTCGCACTCAGCTCCGTGTCCTGACAGCACAGGACGGTGCAGTGGTGATCGAGAAGCTCCCGAAGCACCTGCTGTTGGGGCAGGATGATGCGGCCTTTGGGGGCGGATTCGTCGATCGGGATGACCAGCACGACTGCGTCGCCCTCCTGCACCAGATCGGCGACGATCAGCTTTTCCCTGCTGTCGCTCTTGATCAGATGGGCAAGGCGCTCCTTCAGCTCCCCTATCCCCTCTCCCGTGAGAGCGCTGACGGAGAGCTCGTGCTCGCTGTCGGCGGGCTTCTCAGAGAGGAGGTCGGTCTTGTTCTTCGCGATGATGAAGGGCAGCTTGCGCGCGCGGAGCTCGGAGAGGAGCGCTTCATCAGCGTCGGTGATCCCGGAGGTGCTGTCCACGACAAGGACGGCGATATCCGTTTTGCGGAGTACCTCGCGGGTACGCTCCACGCGCAAGGCGCCCAGAGCGCCCTCGTCGTCAAAGCCGGGAGTGTCGATGATCACGACGGGCCCTAAGGGCAAAAGCTCCATCGCCTTCTGCACCGGGTCGGTGGTCGTGCCGAGGGTGTCGGACACGACGGAGATCTTCTGGTTGGTAACAGCGTTCACGACGCTGGATTTACCCGCGTTGCGCCGCCCGAAAAAGGCGATGTGCGGACGCTCGGCGGAGACGGTTGAATTCAAAGACATAATGTCACCTTCGGTGAAATGAATACTGCTTTTAGAAGCGGAAGTCTCTGCGGTTGGAGTTCTTGATATCCTCGATGTTCTGCTCGGCGATGGCGCGGACCTTTTCCTTCGGGATGCGCTTTAATTCGCGCTCGATCACCTCGAAGCCGAGCTTCTTGGTCTCGGGGGACGCGTAATCGACGAGGTACTCGGCGAGGGTCATCAGGGCGTTCGGGTGGCAGCAGTTGAGGATCTGGCCGCTCTTGCACAGGGACATGAAGCGGTCGCCGGTTCTGCCCTCGCGGTAGCAGGCGGTACAGAAGGACGGGATATGACCGTTCTCCATCAGCCACGCGACGACCTCGTCCAGCGTGCGCTGGTCGGAGACGTCGAACTGCTCGGTATCATGCGGGCGGAGCTTCTGGGTATAGCCGCCGACGGAGGTACGCGAGCCACCGGAAACCTGGGAGATACCGAGGCGCAGGAGCTTTGAGCGCACCTGCTCACTCTCGCGGGTAGAGATGATCATGCCGGTATAGGGTACCGCCAGACGGATGCAGGCGGTGATCTTCTCAAAGGTCTCGTCGTCGATGCCGCCGTCGAACTCATCGGGGTCGATATCATCGGCGCGCTTGACGCGGGGGACGGAGATCGTGTGCGGGCCGACGCCGTGGACGGCTTCCAGATGCTCGGCGTGCATCAGAAGTCCCGCGAACTCATACTTATACATTTCAAGACCGAACAGAACGCCTAAGCCGACGTCGTCGATGCCGCCCTCCATCGCGCGATCCATCGCCTCGGTGTGGTAGTCGTAATCATGCTTGGGGCCTGTCGGATGCAGGTGGAGGTAGCTCTCCTTGTGATAGGTCTCCTGGAAGAGGATATAGGTGCCGATGCCCGCTTCCTTGAGCTTGCGGTAATTCTCCACCGTAGTCGCGGCGATATTCACGTTCACGCGGCGGATGGCGCCGTTCTTGTGGTGGATGCTGTAGATGGTCTTGATGCACTCGAGGATATACTCGATGGGGTTGTTCACGGGATCCTCGCCGCTCTCGATGGCAAGGCGCTTGTGACCCATATCCTGCAGGGCGATGACCTCCGCCTTGACCTCCTCCTGGGTGAGCTTCTTGCGCGGAATGGTCTTGTTCTTCATGTGATAGGGGCAGTAGAGACAGCCGTTCACGCAGTAGTTGGAAAGGTAAAGGGGCGCGAAGATGACGATGCGGTTGCCGTAGAAGGCGAGCTTGATCTCCTCCGCGATCTCATAGATGCGCTTGGTGACCTCGGGATCCTCGCAGGCGAGCAGGACGGACGCCTCGCGGTGGGTCAGACCGTTGCAGCGGCAACCGCCGGCGGTCGGGATGGGACGCGCCTTCTCGAGGATCTGATTGATCAGCTCCATGTTGTTCTTGTTCTGCTCCGCGTATTCCAGCGTTTCGCGGATCTCCGCGTCGTTGATGAATTCCTCCGCATGGAGGGATTTGGGGTTGTAGATAGCCATAGAATATAAATCTCCTTACAATAATTGCTTTTTTTTGAATTAGGAATTAGGAATTAGGAATTAGGAATGAATGGCGGACGCTGTCCGCACCTGATTGATAGACGGATCGGAAACGTTTGGATTCTGTCAATAGGAATCCAAAACACGAAGTGTTTCCCATAATTCCTCATTCCTCATTCCTAATTCCTCATTAAATGCTCGCGTATGCTGTTTTGACGGAGACACCGTCGAGGGAACCGATCTTCCCGCTCAGGGCGGCGATCTTGTCCTGCGGCGCGTCGACCGCTACGCTGATCAATCTGACGTTCCGCTCCTTGTACGGTACGCCCATGCGCCCGACGACATAGTCGGAGAAGCCCGACAACAGCTCGTTGATCTCCTTGGTGGAGGCGTCGTTCTCCACGATGATACTGATCACAGCTACTCTTGTGTCCATTTACTCACATCCTTTATTGCGTTGCTTTACTCGGGGGAAATCAGAAATAACCGAACAGGATTTCAGGTTTCAGCCTCACTGAGTTATTGATCAAACAGAAAGGTTCGCCCCTCATCCGTCATCCTTACGGATGACACCTTTCCCCCGAGGGGAAGGCTTTTGCTCAAATAAAAAACCGCGCACAAAGGCGCGGCAATACACTTTTTATAAAATGCTTGTCGACGCCTTTCACTCAGGAGCGGCTGAGCCGTCCTTTATGTCAGGTCATCACTGATACATTTATACTACCACATCCGCGCGGATTAGTCAATGGTAATTGACAATCCTCGACAAATTCAGTATAATGCGGAGAGTGACATCTATCTTCATAGATTATGAGAGAGAATTATGATCAATCCGAATTCAAGACCGCGAATCTATAAATTTGATAACGTCAAGCTGTTGGTGATGACGCTGGTCGTCATCGGCAGTTTCGCGATGGAGTTCACCGACCACAGCGATATGTTCCGCTCTTGGTTCATCTTCGTCTATTCCTTCCACGCTCCGCTGTACATCTTCCTCGGCGGACTGTTCCAGAAGCAGTACCGGAAGGGCGAGCGCCCCAGCCTGCACCGCGTCTCCTATTATCTAATCTTAGGCTGCGTGCTCAAGCTGACGATCTACTTCCTGCGAAGGTGGAACGGCGAGGATATCGGGCTCGACATGTTCGGCGGCGCGACGATAGAATGGTACCTCTTCGTCATGATGATGTACGCGGCGACGATGTATCTGCTGAAAAACGTGCACCGCTACGTCGTGTTCATCGGCTCGGTCATCCTCGGGGTGGTCGCGGGCTTTCTGCCGCTGGGCGACGAGTTCTACCTCATGCGCTATTTCGTGTTCCTGCCGTTCTATGTGGCGGGCTACTACCTCACTCCGGCAAGGGTGCGGCGCTTCTCCCACAGGCTGAACGTCAAGCTCGCGGGCATCGCGTTCATGCTGATCTACTTTATCATCTGTTTCAGGGAGCGCGATATCATCTATCCCCTGCGTATGCTGTTCACGGGCAGAAACCGCTACAGCATCGTCCCGATCGAGGGGTGCACCTTCTACCACCGTCTTTTGTGCTACGGGATCTCGGCGGTGCTGATCATCTCGGTCATCGCGGTCATCCCGAACCGCAAGGTGCCGATCCTCACCCACATGGGGCGCAACACGCTGGGCGTGTACTTCTGGCATTATCCGATCGTACTGTTATTATGGCACTTCGGCGTGTTCGATATGCTCATGCCGCTGGGCGATCCGCTTTGGAAGGTCGTGGTGCTGGCGGCGGCGGTGATCGTGGCGCTGATCCTCTCGCTGAGCATCTTCCACTTGCCGTTACGCAAATTGCAGGAGCTGATCGACAGGATACCGCTCGTGCCGTGTATCGTCATGGACAGCCTGATCTTCATCGCGGCGACTGTCGTGAATATTTTGACTGCATAAAATCACCCCGCAGGGAGCTTTCCTGCGGGGGTTTGTTTATTCTATGGTATCTCACTTTGTTCGATCAATCTGTGCAATCCCTCAGTCACCTTGCGGTGACAGCTCCCTTTACCAAAGGGAGCCTTGTGAGTGAGCGTTATCTCTGCAATTTGTCCCAGATCGTGACCTGACCGGTGGAGAGGGTCGTCTGCATGTCGATCACGCGTTGGTTCGCGCTTCCGCGAAACTGGAGCGAAAGGCTCTTTTGCTCTAAGATGAACGGTCCGTCGACGAGGACGTCGATCAGGGACAGCAGTTCATCCGTGCAATGGGTATGCTTGCGCCCGCCCGGCGTAAGATCGCGGTCGTAGACGAAGCCCGTGAACGCCCAGATGTTCTTCTCGGGATAACGCTCCTTCACCCTTTTGAGGAAGGGCAGGAGCGCGACCTGGTTGCTCGGCTCAAAGGGTTCGCCGCCGAGCAGGGTCAAGCCGTCGATGTAATACGGTGAAAGGGACTCTATGATCTTGTCCTCCACGTCCTTTGTGAAGGGCTCGCCGTAGGAGAAGTCCCATGTCTCGGGCTGGAAGCAGCCCTTGCAGCGGTTGGTACAGCCGGAGACGAAAAGCGTCGTGCGTACCCCTTCCCCGTCGGCGATGTCGTTATACTTGATGTTGCAATAGTTCATAGCTTTTTGATAGTTAGGAGTGAGAAGTGAGGAGTGAGGAGTTTCAGGAAAGCCTTCGGCTTTTGATTCCTATAAAGACAGCCGAAAACGTTTCAGCGCTTCTATAAATGGGTGTGGGCAAAGCCCACCATTAACTCCTAATTCCTAATTCCTAACTCCTAACTCTTATAAGTGTAAAACCCTATCTCTGATCTCCTGGGTTCTGCCCTGGTTCCAGAACTGGGTGCCGATGTAGCCGCAGGTACGGCGGGCGACGTTCATCTTGTCCTGATCCTTGTTGCCGCAGTTGGGGCACTCCCAGATCAGCTTGCCGTCCTCCTCGACGATGGCGATCTCGCCGTCGTAGCCGCAGACCTGACAGTAGTCGGACTTGGTGTTCAGCTCGGCGTACATGATGTTGTCGTAGATGAACTTCATGACCGCTATGACCGCCTTGATGTTGTTCTGCATGTTCGGGACTTCTACATAGCTGATCGCGCCGCCGGGAGAGAGCGCCTGGAACTTCGCCTCGAATTTCAGCTTACTGAATGCGTCGATCTCCTCGGTGACATGGACGTGGTAGGAGTTGGTGATATAGCCCTTATCGGTGATGCCCTCGATCACGCCGAAGCGCTTTTGCAGGCATTTCGCGAATTTATAAGTGGTGCTCTCCAAAGGCGTGCCGTAGAGGGAGAAGTCGATGTGGTGCTTCTCTTTCCAGCCCTTGCAGGCGTCGTTCATGTGCTGCATGACCTTGAGGGCGAAGGGCTCGCCGTCGGGGTCGGTGTGGCTCTTGCCGGTCATGTACTTGACGCACTCGTACAGACCCGCGTAGCCCAGAGAGATGGTGCTGTAGCCGCCGTAGAGGAGCTTGTCGATGGTCTCGCCCTTCTGCAGTCTCGCGAGAGCGCCGTACTGCCAAAGGATGGGCGCGGCGTCGGAGAGCGTACCCTTCAAGCGGTTATGGCGGCACATCAGGGCGCGGTAGCACAGGTCGAGACGCTCGTCGAAGATCTCCCAAAAGCGCTCCATATCGCCGCCGGAAGAGAGCGCGACGTCGGGCAGGTTGATGGTGACGACGCCCTGATTGAAGCGGCCGTAGTACTTCGGCTTGCCGTTTTCGTCCACATAAGGGGTCAGGAAGGAGCGGCAACCCATGCAGGTGTAGCAGTGACCCTCGCCGTTCTTGTCGACCTTCAGCGCCAGCATCTTCTTCTCGGAGATATAGTCGGGCACCATACGCTTTGCGGTGCACTTCGCGGCAAGCTCGGTGAGGTAGAAATACTCGGAATCCTCATGGATGTTCTGCTCCTCGAGAACATAGATCAGCTTGGGGAAGGCGGGGGTGATGTACACGCCCTTCTCGTTCTTCACGCCCTCGATGCGCTGGTTGAGGGTCTCCTCGATGATCATGGCGAGGTCCTTCTTCTCCTGCTCGTTCCGCGCCTCGCCGAGGTACATGAACACGGTGATGAAGGGCGCCTGACCGTTGGTGGTCAAAAGGGTGACGACCTGATACTGGATGGTCTGGACGCCGCGGTTAATCTCCTCGCGGACCCTGCGCTCGACGATCGGCTCGACCTTCTCCTTAGTGGGAGTGACGCCCAGCTCGTCGAATTCTTTCAGGACGAGCTTGGTGATCTTCTTGCGGGAGATATCGACAAAGGGCGCGAGGTGGGTCAAGGAAATAGACTGACCGCCGTACTGGTTGGAAGCGACCTGAGCGATGATCTGGGTCGCGATATTGCAGGCTGTGGAGAAGGAATGGGGCTTCTCGATCATGGTGCCGCTGATGACAGTGCCGTTCTGGAGCATATCCTCGAGGTTGACAAGGTCGCAGTTGTGCATATGCTGGGCGAAATAATCCGCGTCGTGGAAGTGGATGATGCCCTCCTCATGCGCCTTGACGATGTCCTCGGGGAGCAGGATGCGCTTAGTGAGATCCTTGGAGACCTCACCCGCCATGTAGTCGCGCTGGACGGCGTTGACGGTCGGGTTCTTGTTGGAGTTCTCCTGCTTGACCTCCTCGTTGTTGCACTCGATCAGGGTGAGGATCTGGTTATCCGTGGTGTTCGCGGTACGGGCGAGAGAGCGGGTGTAGCGGTAACGGATGTAGAGCTTCGCGGTCTCATAGGCGCCGAGCTTCATGATCTCGGTCTCGACCAGCTCCTGGATCTCCTCGACGGAGAGAGCGCGGCTGACGCAGGCGCCGGTGTCGGCGATGGTCTTGGCGATACCCTCGATCTGGGCGTCGGTGAGCAGTCTGCCGTTGATATTCGCCATATCCGCCTTGCGGACGGCGTTGATGATCTTCTGGGGATTAAAGGTCTCCTCAGAGCCGTTTCTCTTGATGATTTTCATGTGTAGTTTCCTTTCGGTTTCTGTTCAATGATGTTTTGTTGGTCGCTTCGCTCCTTTTATGCAATCCCTCAGTCAGCTTGCGCTGACAGCTCTCCGTTGTATGGGTGTTGTATCCCAAATCACAGATTTGGACAACACCTCACCTTTACCAAAGGGAGCCTTTTGCGCTAAAGGCGAAGTCGGTCAATACTGTATTTTGGTGTCGAATACCAGTATACCAACTATATCTTGTGGTGTCAATCATAAAATGTCGGTTTTTCGATTACAGTTTTGACACTTTTTCAATTAGGAATGAGGAATTAGGAATTAGGAATTGTGGGAAACGCTTCGCGTTTTGGATTCCTGTTGATAGACTCCACACGTTCTCGTTCCTTCTATCAATCAGGTGCGGACAGCGTCCGCCATTCATTCCTCATTCCTCATTCCTCATTCCTAACTCCTAATTCTCATAGACCTCCGGGCAGACTTCTTTTATTTTCTCTCTGAGAACTAAGAAATCGCGGAAGGCGGGTTCCATCTGGCTCTGGTTGCGGAGTAATGCCGCCGGGTGGAACATCGGCATCATCAAAATACCCTTGCGCTCGACCCACATGCCGTGCTCGCGGGTGATGCGGAGGTCGGGCTTGATCAGCTTCATGCCCGCGATCCTGCCGAGGGTAACGATGATCCTCGGGCGGATCAGGCGCGTCTGCTCTCTAAGATAGCCGATACAGCTCTCCTGCTCATCATCCTGAGGGTCGCGGTTCATCGGCGGACGGCACTTGACGATATTGGCGATGTAGACGTTCCGTCTGCGGTCGAGATCGACGGCATAGAGCATTTTATCGAGGAGCTGACCTGCTTTGCCGACGAAGGGCTCGCCCTTTAAGTCCTCCTGCTCGCCGGGTCCCTCTCCGATAAACATGACGCGCGCCTCTCTGTTCCCTACGCCGAAAACGACGTTGTGGCGCTTCTCACACAGTCTGCAGGCAGTGCACTGCATACATTTTTGCTCTAATTCCTGCCAATTGCTCAAAATCTTCACCTTATTTCTAATTATATGTTGAAATCTGTCCGAAAATCATGTATGATAAATACAAGCATGGGCTATCCATGGACTAAACTATGAATGGTGGTTATTATCATGAAAACAACAATTATGGTCGAGACTTCCGCTCACCATCTGCACGTTACCGCTGAGACCTTCGCGACCCTGTACGGCGAGGGCAAGACCCTGACCAATAAGAAGGACCTCTCCCAGCCCGGTCAGTTCGCCTGCGCCGAGAAGGTGACCGTCGTCGGCCCCAAGGGTGAGATCACGATGTCCATTTTGGGACCGTTCCGCCCCGAGGATCAGGTAGAGATCTCCATGACCGAGACCCGCAAGCTGGGCGTTCAGGGCTTCATCCGCGAGTCCGGTGATCTGGCGGGCACTCCCGGCTGTATCCTCAGAGGACCTGAGGGCGAGGTCGAGATCGACCACGGCGTGATCGTTGCGAAGCGCCACATCCACCTCACTCCCGAGACTGCTGTCGAGTACGGCGTTGAGGACAAGCAGATCGTCAAGGTCGCTGTCGGCGGCGAAGGCCGCAAGGTCATCTTCGACGACGTGATCGTCCGCGTCTCCCCGAAGTATGCTCCCGCTGTGCACCTCGACACCGACGAGGCGAACGCCGCAGGTCTGACGGGCACCACCGACGGTGAGATCATCCTGTAAGCATAACCGAATGCGAAAGCTCCTCCGTTTGGGGGAGCTTTTTTGTATTGAAAACTGAATATTGAAGACTTAATAATGAATAATGGTGGGAGGGCTTTGCCCTCACCCGAATTTATACATTGTCACGGTGATGCGGCTTCATCGCGGCAATCTCAATTATACTAAGTTTCCATTAAACGCTTTAACAAATTTATTAACGGAAAATTTCGTAGAACGAGGCGGACGACGCAGACAGGCTGGCGCCTGTCAAGGAGTTATACGGAATTTAACGCAATAAATGTTAAAGTGTTTTAATGAAACTTAGTATTAGTTACAATAATTGATTGAGCAAAGCGAGAAACAATCATTATTCATTTTTCAATTATCAGTCTTCAGTTTTCAGTTGTTTCCATCTGACTCCGCAGTATTCACCACCGGTTCGGCAAGGGGAATGGGTGATGTCGTGAAGTATACTACGTCGCCGAGGGGGACGGGGATATAGTGCCAGCCTTCTTTTAATTCTTCTGTGGAAATTTCTCCCTCGTGCATGCGTATCTGCGTCATGGGCTCGGGGAGGTAGACGTGCCGTGCGACGGCGTTCTGGACGTAGATCGGCGCGATCATCAGGCTGTCGCCCACCATGAGCTGATCCTCCACCGTCGCGGCGATCTCGTCGTCCTCATAATCGAAGGCGAGCGGGCGGAAGTACATCCCGTCCTCCTTTGCCGCCTTCTCAAAGGCGCTGTGCAGGTACGGAATGAGCCGATAGCGCAGCTCGATGATATGGCGGAACACCTCGGTATCTCCGAAGGCGAACGCCTCCTGAGAACGCGTGCCGAAGGCGGCGTGGTTCCGCATCAGGGGTGTGAACAGGGCGAAGCTCATCCAGCGAATCAGGAGATCGCGGGTGCAGTCGCCGCCGAAGCCGCCGATATCGCTGCCGGAGAACAGGAAGCCGCACATATTCAGCCCCGCCATCTGCTGAAGGCTCTGGAGGATGTGACCCCACCAGCTTGAATTGTCGCCCGTCCAGATGCCGCCGTAGCGGTGCGCGCCGATGTAGGACGCGCGGGAGAAGAGCAGGGGCGGCTCGCCGAGCAGGTCGCAGAGCGCTTCATAGGCGCTCTTGGTCATGTGGTAGCCGTAGAGATTATGTACGTCGTAGTGCGAAAACTTGCCCTGCGGGGTGTCGTGCCAGAAGCGCTTGTAGTCGTCCTCGGAATTTTGCAGGCGCACCAGCGTATCACGCACACCGAAGAAGTTCAGCGCATCGAGGGGCGCTTCCTCCAGGTCTTTTATTTCTTTAAAAGCATCATTAAGCCCTCTCTCGCTGTAGAAGAGCGCGGGCTCGTTCATATCGTTCCAGAAGCCCTCGATGCCGAGGTCGGTCAGCGCCTTGTACTGCTGTCCGAACCATTTTGACGCCTCGGGGTTGAGGAAATCAGGGAGCACGCTCATGCCCGGCCACACGCCGACGACGTAGTCCTCGCCGTCCGCATCCTTGCAGAAATAGCCCTTCTCGTGACCCTCGTCATAGACGGAGTAGCCCGCCTCCCTCTTGACCGCCGCGTCGATGATCGGGATGAGGCGGATACCGCGCGCCTTCATCTCCTGTGCGAAGGCTTTGAGGTCAGGGAAACGCTCGGGATGGACGGTGAAGTCCTTGAAGCTGTCCATGTAGTCGATATCAAGGTAGAGCATGCTCAGCGGGATGCCCGCGTCGCGGTAACGGTCGGCGCAGTCGCGGATGTCCTTCTCGGTCACATAGCCCCAGCGGCTCTGGCCGTAGCCGAACGCCCACGCGGGCGGGATGTAGCTCTTGCCGATCAGGGAGCGGAACTCGCTGACGATGGCTTTGAGGGTGTCGCCGGTGATGATGTAGAGGTCGAGGTGAAGGCTCTCGGGCTTGATGACGGCGGTATCGCTGTCGGTATAGCCGAGGTCGAAGGTGATCTTGCCGGGCAGGTCGAAGAATGCGCCGAAGCGCACCTCGCCGTCGAAGATCAGGAAGTTGTGCGCGCCGTAGAGGGAGCGCTTGTCCTCGGTATGGAAGGGGTCGTCGGAGCACCAGCTCGTGTAGACCCAGCCGCGCTTGTTGATCCCGCGGATGGCTTCGCCAAGTCCGTAGACCCTGCATTTTTCATCCATACGCAGGAGAAAGCCGCCGTCCTCCGTCAGGGTAAACGGCTCGGGAGCGCCCGCGCTGACTGTGATCTCGCGCACGACGGCGCCTGTTTCGATCATAGGAGAATAGCTGTACCGTGTTATCATAAACTCACCCGCTCTTGATTTTTTGAAAGTAATATGTATAATGGTAGTGTCAGTGTGTTTGAAAGATCACCGGTCATCCGTCGATATAAACGCTGTTTTTTCTATCTATGGTTTGATCTGTCTGCAAGGCACGTTGCGGGACGTCGAGGGCGACATCCCCTACGGATTGAACCGAACGCACACCCTACGCTTATACCTGACATCTTACAGTATACCATTCTTCGGCAGAAGATACAACACAGAATCGCGGAAAATCCGACAAACTATGAGGAGAACATTATGGCTAATAAAGTTATGATCACGTCCGACATCACCTGCGACCTCAACCGGGAACTGGAACAGCGCTACGGCGTGGTCACCAACCCCCTGCACATCGTCATAGGCGGCAAGAGCTATGAGGACTGGGTGAACATCAAGCCCGAGGAGCTCTACGAGATCTTCTACAAGACCAAGGAGCTGCCCCACACCACCGCCTACAGCGTGGGCGAGTACACCGACTTCTTCAAGAAGTTCGTGGATCAGGGCTATGACATCGTGCACCTGAGCCTCGGCTCGAACCTCAGCGTCACCCATCACAGCAGTGAGCTGGCGGCGCAGGAGTTCGACGGTCATGTGTTCTCCATCGACACCCAGAACCTCTCCACCGGCTCGGGTCTCCTGGTCATCAAGGCGTGTGAGCTGAGAGATCAGGGCTGTTCCGCGAAGGAGATCTTCGAGAAGGTCTGCGCGATGACCTCCAAGTCGCACGCTTCCTTCGTGATCGACAGGCTCGACTTCCTGCACGCGGGCGGACGCTGCTCCACCGTGGCGATGCTGGGCGCGAATCTGCTCTCCCTCAAGCCCTGTATCGAGGTGCAGAACGACAACGGCGGCGCGATGGTCGTGGGCAAGAAGTACCGCGGAAAGTATGACAAGGTGTTGCTCCAGTACATGGAGGACACGATCGCGAAGTACGACAACATCGACCCCGCCCGCGTATTCGTCACCCATGCGGGCGCGAATCCCGAGTACGTCGACGCGGTGTATCAGGCGGTGAAGGCGAAGAACATCTTCAAGGAAGTGCACATCACCCGCGCGTCCTGCACGATCTCCAGCCATTGCGGTCCCAATACCCTCGGCGTCCTGTTCATGACAAAATGATTCTTTAGAAGAATAAAGCTCCCTGTGCGCGCAGGGAGCTTTTTGTTTTCGATTGAGATTGCCACAGCCCCTAAAGAGGCTTCGCAATGACTATAATCATCATAACAGCGGTTTATTCTCCGTAGATCGCGTGATGGATGGTCTGTACGGCTTCATCGGAGATGGTACAGCCGAGGGAGTACATCGGCACCTGCTCCATCATCCTGCCGAGCATATCGAGCAGGGTGGAGAGGCTGTCCTTGCCGGAGGGGATGACCGTCTGCTGGAGGATCAGGCTCAGCGCGCGGAAGGGGTCGAGGGGCTCGGCGGTATTCTCCTGCGCCTGGTGGAGGAACACGACCGCGCGGATGGGCGCGCTGATGTTGTTGCCGATGCCGTGCTTTCCGTTCCAGGGGGTGCCGTAGATATGAAAGCGTCCGTCCTTCTCCCGCACGAGAGGCTTATCGTCGTTGATCATCATGACCTGATCGCCGAAATGCCGCCGCCAGAGCGCCGCGTGGGTGCTCTTGCCCGTACCCGAGGGCGCGGTGAAGATGATGGCTTCATCCCGATAGCGCAGGCAGGAACAATGCAGGAAGAAGCCGCCGCGGTGGATGATGTCGTCGCAGATCACGCGCAGGACGGCGACCGCCTCGCAGATATAGGGCGTCTGGGGCGTGCCGTGGATCTCCTCGCCCAGCTCCGCTTCATGGCGGATCATCTCCTCGGTGGGCGCGATATAGAGGTCGTAATCTTCGGAATCCGTGAGGAAGTCTGCCATATATTCATAGGTTTTCTCATACTGTGCCTGTACGGCGATGTTCATCTCAGCGATACGGTAAACGTGCATAGCTCTGCCCCTTAAAACGATCTTCTCCTATTGTATCACAGCCCAAAGGAAATGCAAGAGGGCTTTTAGAATTAGGAGTTAGGAATTAGGATTAGGAATGAATGGCGGGCTTCGCCCGCACCCATTTATAAAATACGGAAACGTTTCCGCACTATCTAATAGGAATCAAAAGCCGAAGGCTTTCCATATAATTCCTAATTCCTCATTCCTAATTCCTAATTCCAAACACCTCTTCAGAAAGAAAAGCCCGTCCGATTGGACAGGCTCTCCGATATTCTTATGATTTCAGCGCTCTTTCGAGCCAGGCGTCCGCGATATCGAGCGCGGTGTACAGGCCGCTCTTCTCGCTGGACTTGACCAGCTGCTTGCGCGGGCTCAGATCGGGGTCGGTGCAAAGAAGCTGGATGGTGACCTTGTCGGCGACTTCCATATCGCCCACGGTGTTCTTGGTCTTGACCTGCATGCGGATGACGAAGCGGTCAGCCATGCTGCCGTAGTAGATCTCGTCGCCGCAGCGCACCAGAGGTCTGCCCTTATAGGTCGAAAATTGCTTTTCAGCCATTGGAATCAATCCCTTCTTAGATATTGAGGTAAGTCTTTACCATGACCTCGAGCAGGTCGTCACGGTCGATCTTACTGATGATATTACGGGCGTTGCCGTATGTCGTGATGTAGGTGGGATCCTCGCTGAGGATGTAGCCGACGATCTGGTTGATCGGGTTGTAGCCCTTCTTCTTGAGCGCGTTGTAAACAGTCGTGAGCGCTTCCTTCATCTCGTCGTCGCGGTTGCCCCCGAGGGAGAATACCATCGTCTTGTCTAACATACAAACACCTCCGTCAATACTTATACCAGTTTATTATACACTATCTTGAAGGAGATTGCAAGAGGGGATTTTAGGAGTGAGGAGTGAGAAGTTAGGAGTTAGGAGTGAGGAATTGTGGGTTACGCTTCGCGTTTTGGATTCCTATTGATCGTGAAAGGCATAATGCAACTTAAAAGCCTTCCCCTTGAGGGGAAGGCTTGGGTGCTCCGCCTGAAATATTGATTACCGGGAAACGAGCGGGACGTCGAGGGCGACGCCCCCTACATATTATGACATAACGCCGTCATCCTGCCCTTACTTTTTCAGGTTGATGCCATCCTGCTCCAGATCGGCGACGATGGAGTCGGTCACGGCGGTGACTTCCTCGCGGGTGAGGGTGCGGGTGTTGTCGGAGAAGGTCAGGCGCACCGCGATGGAGGAGTTCTCGTCCGCCTCATAGACGTCGATGACGTCCACGCCCTTGATCAGCTCGCAGGCGGCATTCTCGATCGACTTCGCGATGGGCGCGAAGCGGGAGGTCAGAAAGCTTAAGTCGATCTCGATGGTCGGGAACTTGGAGGGTCCGACATAATGGATGGAGTAGTTTTCGATCTCGGCGAACTTATCCATGTCGATCTCGGCGAACACGACGCAGGCGCGCTTGTCGAGCTTCTTCATCACGGAGGGGTGGATCATACCGATCTTACCGATGCAAGTGCCGTCCACCAGCACCGCGTTGAGGTTCACCGGGTGCTCGAAGTCGAACTCAGGCTCGATCTTCTCGAAGGTGACGGTCTTATGCTTCAACTCATCGACGAGGGTCTCGAGGATGGTTTTCATACGGAAGTACAGCTCGCGCAGATTGACACCCTTCTGATAGAGGGTGATCCCGAGGTGCTTTTCCTCGATACAGAGGTTGTCGTCGGTCATGCCGGTGACGACTCTGCCGACCTCAAAGATACCGAAGGACGGCGCAAAGCCGAGGTTACTCTTCACCTGGCAGAGCTGGGTGGGGATCATGGTCTTGCGGATGGTTTCGATATTGGGGTTGGAGGCGTTCGCGAGCTTGATCACGCCCTCGTTTTTGATGCCGAGCTCTTTGAGCTCGTCCACATAGTTCCAGACGTAGGAATGGAGCTCGTGGAGGTTGAAGTGCTTGACGAGGATGTCCTTGACGTTGTCCTCATCCTTCTTCACCGGCTCGGGACGGGTCGGGAAGAGCGGCGCATTCGCGGTGTGGATCTCAAAGTTATCGTAGCCGTAGATACGGGTGATCTCCTCGATGATATCCGCCTTGATGGTGACGTCCTTGGTGGCGCGCCATGAGGGAACGTCAACGGTGAAGTTATCTTCATCACAGCTTACGGTGAAGCCGAGACGATTCAAGGTGGAAACGATCGTATCGTTGGAGATCTCGATGCCGGTGTACTTGTCGACGTAGGCCTTATCGAAGCTCAGGGTGACCTGCGGATAATGGTAGGCGTAGTCGTCGGTCAGCGCGGAGACGACCTCTACCCCATTGTCATACTGCTTCAAGAGGTAGACGAAGCGCGCAATCGCCGCGACGGTCAGCTCCGGGTCGAGAGACTTCTCATAGCGCATGGAAGCGTCGGTGCGGTGAGAAAGACGGACGGTGGACTTGCGGATGGAAGCCGCGTCAAAGGTCGCGGACTCGAGGGTGAGGGTGTGGGTGTCCTCGACGATCTCGCTGTCCAGACCGCCCATAATACCCGCGATCGCGACAGGGGTGTCGCCGTTGCAGATCATGAGGGTGTTTGTGTCGATATGGCGCTCCACGCCGTCGAGAGTCTGGAACTCGAAGTCCTTGTCAAAGCGCTTGATGCGGATGTTCTCCACCTTGCGGGAATCGAAGGCGTGCATCGGCTGACCCATCTCGAGCATGAGGTAGTTGGTCATATCAGCGAGGAAGTTGATCGCTCTCATGCCGCAGTAATACAGGCGGATACGCATATCGACAGGGCTGACGGAGCGGGAGATGTTCTCAAACTGCAGGCAGGAATAACGCTGGCAGAGCGGGTCCTCGATCTTCATATCGACCTTGGGAAGAGCGTCATAAGCGGATAAATCCGCAAAGTCGAGCGCCTTCAGCGGCCTTTGAGCGATCGCCGCAAACTCACGCGCGATGCCGTAGTGGCTCCACAGGTCGGGGCGGTTGGTGAGGGATTTGTTATCGACCTCGAAGATGATATCCTCGATGGCGTAGACGTCCTTCAGGTCAGTGCCGTTCTTGACGTCGTCGGTGATCTCCATGATGCCGGAGTGGTCGTCGGAAATGCCGATCTCACTCTCGGAACAGCACATGCCGTAGCTCATGAAGCCCGCGAGCGGACGGGGAGCGATCTCGATCTCGCCGATCTTCGCGCCCACCTTCGCAAAGGCGGTCTTCATGCCGACGCGCACATTCGGCGCGCCGCAGACGACGTCGATAAGCTCCGCTTCGCCGATATCGACCTTGAGAAGATGGAGCTTCTTGCTGTCAGGGTGGTTCTCGACCGACTTGATCTCAGCGACGACGATGCCGCTGATGTCACTGCCCTTGAACTGTATATCGTTCTCTACCTCGGCGGTAGAAAGAGAAAACTGGTTGATCAGTTTCAGATCGTCAAGCCCGGAGAGGTCGACGAAATCCTTGATCCAATTCATTGATAAAAACATGCTGCGCCCTCCTTACTTATCGTCCGTGAACTGGGACATCACCTTGAGTGAGCCGGAGTTCAGGTCGCGGATATCCTTGATGCCGTACTTCATCATCGCAAGACGGGTCAGACCCAGACCGAACGCGAAGCCGGTATACTTCTCGGGGTCGATGCCGCCTTCCTTGAGCACCTCGGGGTGGATCATGCCGCAGGGGCAGAGCTCCAGCCAGCCGCTGTGGTTGCAGGACGGACAGCCGGTCTCGCCGCCGCAGATCAGGCAGGAGATATCCAGCTCAAAGCCAGGTTCAACGAAGGGGAAGAAGCCGGGGCGCAGGCGCACCTTGACGTCCTTCTGGAATACCTCGCTGAGCATGGTCTTCATGAAGTAAATGAGGTTACTGATGGAGATATCCTTGTCGACCATGACGCCCTCCATCTGGAAGAAGGTGTTCTCATGGGTCGCGTCGGTGGCTTCATTTCTGAAGCAGCGTCCCGGGAAGATGGCGCGGATGGGCATGCCGTCCTCCATGAGCTGCTTGCCGTATTTTTTGAGGATCGCGTTCTGAGCGGCGGAGGTCTGGGATTTCAACAGCTCGCCGTTCTCGAGATAATAGGTGTCCTGCATATCGCGGGCGGGGTGATCCTTCGGCACGTTGACCGCCTCAAAGCACTCGTAGTCGGTGACGACCTCGGGGTAGTCCTCCACATGGAAGCCCATGGTGGTGAAGATGCGCTCGCACTCGCGCTGGACGAGGGTGATGGGATGATAGGAGCCGCGCTCGGACTTCACGGGGATGGTGAGGTCGAACTCGGGGGTCATCTCGATCTCGCGCCTGATCTCAAGCTCCTTGAGCTCCTCGGCGCGTCTGCTGATGCTCTCAGCCGCCTGCTGTTTGAGGTTGTTGACCATCTGACCGAAGTCCTTCTTCTCCTCATTGGAGAGGGACTTCATGCCCTTCAAAAGGTCGGTGATCGAGCCCTTCTTGCCGAGGTACTTGACCCTGAGGTTCTCGAGCGCCTGCGGATCGACCGCAGCGGAGAGCTCAGCGCCGAGCTGCGCCCTGAGCTGTTCTAATTTTTCTTTCATATTTGCCTCCATTTTCACAATTAGGAATTAGGAATGAGGAATTAGGAATGTCACGACTGTCAAATACAGACAAATCATAGGAATCGTAAGATCGAGCGCTTATGTAAAAAACAGCGTCAAAAACAAATAATTCCTAATTCCTAATTTCTAATTCCTCATTAAAAAACGGCTCTTCTGCCCCAAGGGACGGAAGAACCGCGGTACCACCCAAATTCTCAATATTCTACAGAAGAATAATGAGCACTCATGACCGTTAACGGGATCAGCCGTCAGAACCTACTGAAACAGCCTTCCCCTTGAGGGGAAGGGGGACCGCTTGCGGTGGATGAGGTGGAAACCTATCCGAACTATCAATGAACGGGATGGAGCGGAAGCGCTTCCACCTCATCCGTCACCGCCAACAAGTTGTCGGCGACACCTTCCCCTCAAGGGGAAGGCTTGATAAGCCCTCGCTAATATAGTTCAGCTCTGCCGCTCGGGAGTGAACTTCGCCCGCCTTCCTCATGCCTGTGCTCCCAGCCGATGACACAAGCTCTCTGGCTGATTCCCGCGGGGTACTCTCTCCGTCAATGCGTTATCAAGTGATATCATAACACCATCGGCAATTTTTTGCAAGTCTTTATTGAAAAAATTTGTTATATATGGTAAAGTATAGGTTGTTAACGTAAATCGACCGCGGGACGTCGAGAGCGTCCCACGCAAAACGAGGTGTAACACTATGAATGAATTATACGAGCAGGTCGTACCCAAGGCGAAGGGCGCCAAGTACGGTCTCAAGATCGCCGTCATCCTCCTGTCGGCTGTCGGCATCCCGCTGACCTTCATCATCATCGCGCTGATCACCCGCATCGCGTATCTCGCGATCATCGGCATGTTCCTGATCCTGTTCTGCGCGTACGGCGCGTGGTGGTTCATCACGTCGCTGCGCGTGGAGTTCGAGTACTCCTTCCTCTCCTCCATCCTGAGAGTGGATAAAGTCATCGCCAAGCGCAGACGCAGAAAGATCCTCAAGGTCGACGTCAAGAAGTTCGACGACTTCTTCCGCTACAGCGACGAGAAGATGGGCGCGACGCACTACAACAAGGTCTACCGCGCCGCGACGCATGAGTTCTCCGAGGAGAACTGGGTCGCCTCCTGGCACGATGAAGCCAAGGGCAGATGCGCGCTGATCTTCTGTCCGAACGAAAAGGTGCTGGAGGGGATGAAGCCCTTCTTCACCGCGGAGCTGAGAAAGAAGCTGTTCCTGAGCAAAGAGCTATGAGACGTATCGAATTCGACTACATCGAGCGGCACCTCCCGCCCCGACCCGCGAACGCTCACAAGGGCATGATGGGCACGCTCTGCTCCCTGACGGGCTCGTATCGCTTTGCGGGAGCGGCGGTGCTCTGTGCAAAAGCGGCGCTGCGCGCGGGCGTAGGTCTGCACTATCAGCTCCTGCCCGAATGTATCTACCCGATCTTCGCGTCCTCTGTCCATGAGAGCGTGTGCGTTCCGCTCGACGGCGGACGCACCTTCTCCGTGCGCGATCTGCCGATCGTCCTCCCGGTACTGGACAAGGCGTCGGCGGTGCTGATCGGCTGCGGGATGGATAATAACGAAAGCACGCAGGAATTCCTGCACAGCGTGATGCAGGCGGTCTATGTGCCGCTGGTCATCGACGCGGACGGCATAAATGCGCTCGCGCAGCATATACATTGGTTAGAGGAATCCGAGGCGGAGATCATCCTGACCCCGCACGTCAAGGAATTCTCCCGCCTGAGCGGGCTGACGGTGGAGGAGATCGTGCAGGATTCCGAGACGGCGGCGAGAGAATTCTCCCTCTCCCATCCCGACACGGTGCTGGTGCTCAAAAGCCACCGCACCATCATCGCTCAGAACGGTGAGCTCTACGAGAACATCGCGGGCAACAGCGGCATGGCGAAGGGCGGCTCGGGCGACGTGCTGGCGGGTATCATCGGCTCGCTCGCGGCACAGGGCGCAAAGCCTCTGGAAGCCGCCGTGATGGGCGTGCATATCCACGCGCTGGCGGGCGATATCGCCGCCGCGAAGCTCTCCCGCACCGCAATGCTCCCGAGCGACATCATCGCGTCTCTGCCCGAGGTTTTCGCCAAGGCGGAGGATTTCCGCGATAACGGATAGGACACGTGTGCCATTATAGCAAAGACGTTGAAAGCACCTGACAGCATACCTGTCGGGTGCGTTTTTTCACAGCGCAATAGTAAAGCAGTCATTGCGAGGTCTGACAAACTGTCAGACCGTGGCAATCCCTCTGTCACCAATAACCTTTGATGTGAGAGAAAGGGGTGCATCCCTCTTTGTGGGATTCCCACGTCGGGCATATTGCCCTCCTCGGAATGACACTATATCATCGGAGGTACTATGAAACGTTTATTGCTGATACTCGCCGTTATCCTGATCGCTCTGCTCTCTGCGTGCGGAGAACCGCCGACGGTGAGCACGGAATTCGATGCGGATTTCGCGGTCACGCAGGAGGACATCGCCTACAAGGGCACGCTCACGCTCTCGGACGGCACGCTCTCGGTCGTGTTCTCCGAGCCGTACACGGTACAGGGGATGGCGTTCAACTACGGCGCGGACGGCATGAGGATCACCTACGCGGGGCATGAAACGGCGGCGAACTGCGACTATATCCCGTCAAAAGCCATTCCGCAGGTCCTGCACAACGCCCTCGCCTATCTACCGCAGGCGACGTACACAGGAAGCGATGAAAGCGGCGACTGCTTCTCCCTCCCTACTCCCTACGGAGAAGCGACCCTCACCGCGAAGGACGGCGTACCGACCGCGCTCGATGATCCGCACGCGGGGCTGAGGTTCAGGTTCATTGCAACAGGATAAGCGACGTCTTGCTCTGTGGGAACCCTCAGCCGCCGGACACGCGTGTCCGGTGACAGCTCCCTTTCCTAAGGGAGCCTACAACAAGAAAGCCCGCAGAACGCCTGCGGGCTTTGCTGATGCTTATACTAAGTTTCCATTAAACGCTTTAACAAATTTATTAACGGAAAATTTCGTAGAACGAGGCGGACGACGCAGACAGGCTGTCGCCTGTCAAGGAG
>CACYFH010000044.1 GCA_902773635.1 uncultured Ruminococcus sp.
TCTTAGAGTTTTGTTGTAGCAAACTAACTGTAACACAGGTTCTTCCTATTTGCTATTCTTTTTTCTTGCTACTGTAACGACTCTATTGTAAACCTACACGTCCCCTACAGCTCACTTAAACTTTCTCTTGCAACATTCCCTGTATTATGCTATAGTATAGTATATATGCACTATCCAAAAAGAGGTTAGCTTATGAAAGAGAAAGCAATCGGCGTATTTGATTCCGGTCTCGGCGGTCTGACGGCTGTGCGCGAGATCCTGGAGATCATGCCGCATGAGGATATCGTCTACTTCGGCGACACGGGTCGCGTGCCCTACGGCTCCAAGAGCCGCGACGCCATCAACCGCTATGCCCGTCAGGACGCGCGGTTCCTCAAAAAGATGGGCGTGAAGATGATCGTCGCCGCCTGCGGCACCGTCAGCTCGGTCGCACCCGACCTCAGCGAGGAGCTGGGTCTCCCCTACACCGGCGTCGTCAACCCGACCTGTTTCTCGGCGATCAACGCCACCCGCAACGGCCGCATCGGCGTCATCGGCACCGCCGCGACCATCGCCTCCCACAGCTACAAGAAGCGCATCACGGAGAAGCGCCCGGAGTTCGAGGTCTTTGAGGAGCACTGTCAGCTCTTCGTCTCCTTCGTGGAGAACGGTCTGGTCGACCCGGACGACGAGCTGGTACAGCTCATGGTGCGCCGCTACATGGCGCCGCTCAAGGAGAACGACATCGACACGCTGATCCTCGGCTGTACGCACTTTCCGCTGCTCGCCGACGCGATCCAGCGAGAGATGGGCGACGGCGTGACCCTGATCGACTCCGGCAAGGAGACCGCGATCTACACCAAGAAGATCTTAGAAGAACAGGGCTTGCTGAGAGATACCGAGGAACGCGGCAAGGCGCAGTACTACGTCAGCGACACACCCGCCGACTTTGAGAAATTTGCGGGACTGTTCCTGAAAAACAAGCCCCACGACAATATCGAACACATCAACATCGAGGAATACTGATGAACGAACGCTACAGGATCACCGTCATCGGCAAGCAGACCGTCGACGGCGAGCAGGACAAGATCGAGGTCTTTACCTCCGGCGACATGGAGATCACGGACGGAAAAGCCGTCATCACCTACCCCGAATATGCCGAGAACAATCCGAACAGTCACACCGATACGACCGTCACACTGGAGGGAGGCGTACTCTCCATCGACCGCAAGGGCGAGATGAGCTCCCACCTGCTGTTGGAGAAGGGCAAGCGGCACGAGTGTCTCTACTCCACCCCGATGGGACAGATGTTCATCGGCATCTTCACCGACAGCCTGAGTTCCGAGCTCGACGAGCACGGCGGCGAGATCCGCGCGAGCTATCAGCTCGATTTCAACCGCTCCGTCATCAGCTATAACGAGTTTTATATTTCGATAAAGGAAATAAATTTATAAGAAGGACATTTTCGTAACAACAATTCACGTTATATATCGGAAACGCTTCCACCTCATCCGACCAATTTGCAAGCAAATTGCCCACCTTCCCCTCAAGGGGAAGGCATAAAATAAAGCAAAGGAATAACCATATGTCTAAAACCAACACAAATGTAACCGAAAACCTGAGAAAGCAGATCGAGCTTGCGGTCAAGGCAGCGATGAACAAGGGTCAGCTCCCCGCGGGCGAGCTGCCGAGCTTCGTCATTGAGGAACCTGCCGACCGCTCCCACGGCGATATCGCCACCAACGTCGCGATGGCAGGCGCGCGTGTTTTCCGCATGGCTCCCGTCAAGGCGGCACAGATCATTCTGGAAAACCTCGATCTTGAAAATTCTCTTTTCGAAAAATCCGAGATCGCCGGCCCGGGCTTCATCAACTTCTTTTTGAGCAAGCGCTACTTTGCGGAGGTGCTCAGAGAGATCGAGCGCGAGGGCGACCGCTACGGCGACAGCGACTTCGGCAAGGGTGAGCGCGTCATGGTGGAGTTCGTCTCCGCAAACCCGACCGGCCCGATGCACCTGGGCAACGCCAGAGGCGGCGCGCTGGGCGACTGTCTCGCCGCCGTCATGCAGAAGGCGGGCTATGAAGCCTACCGCGAGTTCTACGTCAACGACGCGGGCAATCAGATCGAGAAGTTTGCGGGCTCTCTGGAGGCGCGTTATATGCAGATTTTCGACGCGGGCTTCCCCTTCCCCGAGGACGGCTATCAGGGCGCGGATATCATCGAGCGCGCCGAGCAGTTCAAGGAGGAATTCGGCGATCAATATGTACAGGCTGATCCTGCTGACCGCCGCAAGGCGCTGGTCGACTTCGCCCTGCCGCGCAACATCAAGCGCATGCAGGACGATATGTCAAAGTACAAGATCCACTTTGACAACTGGTTCATGGAGAGCACGCTCCACGAGAGCGGCGCGGTGAAGGCGGTCGTCGACACCCTGCGCGAAAAGGGACTGGTCTATGAGCAGGACGGCGCGATCTGGTACAAGAACAAGGAAGTCTGCACCGAGCTACTCTTGAAAGAGGGCAAGAAGCAGGATTATATTGACAAATTAGAATTAAAAGACGACGTTCTCATCCGCTCCAACGGCAATCCCACCTACTTCGCGGCGGACATCGCCTATCACAAGAATAAATTTGACCGCGGCTTTGAGAAGCTGATCGACGTCTGGGGCGCCGACCATCACGGTCACGTCATGCGCCTCAAGGGCGCGATGACCGCCATCGGCTATGACGGCGGGAAGCTCGACATCCTGCTCATGCAGCTCGTCAAGCTCGTCCGCGACGGTCAGATCGTCACCATGAGCAAGCGTACCGGCAAAGCGATCCAGCTGCGCGATCTGCTCGATGAAGTACCGGTCGACTCCGCGCGCTTCATCTTCAACACCCGTGAAGCGACTAACCAGATGGACTTCGACCTCGACCTCGCGATCCAGCAGGACAACCAGAATCCGGTCTACTATGTGCAGTACGCTCACGCGCGTATCTGCTCCATCCTCCGCAATCTCGAGAGCGAGGGCGTCGCGGTGCGCTCCTGCACGGACGACGAGCTGTGTCTCTTAGGCGCACCCGAGGAAGCGGAGCTGATCCATCTGCTGTCCTCCTTCGACAGCGAGATCGTCGCCGCCGCCCGCGACTATGATCCCACCAAGGTCACCCGCTACGTCACCGCCGTGGCGACGGGCTTCCACAAGTTCTACAACGCCTGCCGCGTGAAGTGCGACGACGAAGCGCTCATGCAGGCGCGTCTGAGCCTCTGCATGGCGACCAAGACCGTCATCAAGAACGTGCTCGACATGTTCAACATCACCTGCCCTGACAGGATGTAAGAAAAACACAAAGCCGTCTCAGACGAGACGGCTTTTTCATTTGCTTCTACAGCTCACGCTTGATACTGTCGATCGCGCCCTTTTCGATACGGCTGACCTGCGCCTGACTGATGCCGATCTCCTCGGCGACCTCCATCTGGGTCTTGCCCTTGAAATAGCGCAGCGAGAGGATGCGCTTCTCGCGGTCGGAGAGCTTTTTGAGCGCTTCCTTGAAGGCGAGCTCCTCGAGCCAGTCGCGGTCGTCAGACTTGTCCCCCACCTGATCCATGACGTAGACGGTGTCCGCGCCGTCGGTGAACACCGGCTCATACAGGGAGACCGGCTCGACGATGGCTTCCAGCGCGAGCACCACGCTCTCGCGGTCGGCGTTGATCTCATGCGCGATCTCGTCGATGGTCGGCTCGCGCCGGAGCTTCACGGTCAGCTCCTCCTTCGCCTTCATCGCGTGGTAGGCGGTGTCGCGCATGGAGCGCGAGACGCGGATGCTCCCGCCGTCGCGCAGATACCGCCGCAGCTCGCCCATGATCATCGGCACGCCGTAGGTGGAGAAGCGCACGTCCAGCCCGACGTCAAAATTGTCGATCGCCTTGATCAGACCGATCACGCCCACCTGAAAGAGGTCGTCGAGGTTCTCTCCGCGGCCTGAAAAGCGCTGGATCACGCTCAGCACCAGCCGCAGGTTCCCTTCGATCATCTCCTGACGCGCGCGCCTGCGCTCCGAGGGCTTGCCCTCGCGCATTTTAATGAGCAAAGCGCGCTTTTCATCCTCCGTCAGCACCTTCAACGCGGCGGTGTCCACCCCGCAGATCTCAACCTTGTTATACTGCAAAAAAATCCCCCTATGACGATACTGACATTAGTATTGTCAAGGGGGATCGGTTTCATTCAGAATGATGGGTTTTGATTCGGTAGGGCGCCATTATTCGCCGTCGGTATAATCGGACGCGGCGGTGAAGTAGGCTTCGATGGGGGTGTCGTTGCTCTCGACGGCAGAGAGCTTGCGGCTGATCTGGCGCGAGCGCACGCCGACGAGCTTATCGAGCTCCTTGTTCGCCTGATCGAGCTTCGCCTGCGTATTGACCAGCACGCTGTTGAAGGTCTCGAACTCCTTCTTCACCGAACCGAGCAGGCTCCAGACCTCGGCGCTGCGCTTCTGGACGGCAAGGGTCTTGAAGCCCATCTGGATGGAGTTGAGCAGCGCCGCCATCGTGGACGGACCGGCGATGTTGACCTTGTAGTCGCGCTGCAGGATCTCAACAAGACCGCGGTTGACGACCTCGCTGTACAGCCCCTCAAAGGGCAGGAACATGATCGCGAACTCCGTCGTGTTGGGCGGGTCGATGTACTTGTCGCGGATATCCTTCGCTTCGTTGCGGATGGTCTTGATCAGCGCCTTGGCGGCGTCGTCGACTGCCTCCTTGGAGCCGCTGTCATAGGCGTCGCGCAGTGCGGCGTAGGTATCGCCGGGGAACTTGGAGTCGATCGGCAGGTAGATGAAGCCGTCGTCGCGGGCGGGGAGCTTGATGGCGAATTCGACCACGTCGCGCGAGCCCTTCTTGGTGGCAACGTTGGTGTCATACTGCTCGGGGCTTAAAATCTCCTCAAGGATATTGCCGAGCTGGATCTCGCCGACGATGCCGCGCGTCTTGACATTGGAGAGCACCTTTTTCAGGTCGCCGACGCCGACCGCGAGGTTTTGCATCTCGCCGAGGCCCTTGTAGACCTGCTCCAGACGCTCGCTGACAAGGGCGAAGCTCTGGTTCATCTTATCCTCCAGCGTTTTCTGGAGCTTCTCGTCCACGGTCGCGCGCATCCGGTCGAGCTGTTTGTTGTTGTCCTCGCGGATATCGTCGAGCTTTAATTCCATCGTGCGGCGGATATTCTCGAGCTTCTGTTCATTCTCAAGAGAGAAGGTTTTGAGACGATCCTCAAAATGGCTGAGCTTCTCGCTCTGGGCGGTGGAAAAGCTCTGCTGGTTCACGGAGATCATCTCGCCCATGTTCTTCACGGAGTTCTGGGTCGTGTTGACCAGCTCCGCGCGAAGGGCGGCGATCTCCTCACTGCTGTTCTTATCCTTCCTCGGGATGATGACGATCGCCGCGATACCCACTCCGATCGCCGCCAATATCAATAGTATCAAGATCACAAACTGATAGATTTCCATAGAACACCTCGCTGTTTTGCTGAGTGTATTCTATCACGAAGGCGCATAGCTTGTCAAACGAATCGTGGGATGATTTCGGGACATGCCGTCATTCCTCTGTGAATTCGGTGCAGATCAGCTTGTCACATTCGGGCGGCGAGTAGGTGAAGCGGTCGATATGACCGCTCGTGATGAAGTAGGCGGGCGGCTCGGGAGACTTATCCTCAAAGAAGCTGTCGACGATGATGAGCTTCAGCTTCATGCGGTGCGGCAGAATACTTTTGATGTACACGGCGGCGCGCTGACCGACGGCGATATGCTCCCTCAGCTCCGCAAGTCCCGCGAGGTTGGGCGCAAGCTCCACGAACGCGCCGTAGTTCTCGATGGAGCGGATGGTGCCCGTCACGGTCTGACCGACGGCGTAGTTCGCGGCGTTTTCCTCCCATGTGCCGAGAAGCTCCTTGTGGCTCAGGGTCACGCGTGTGCCGACCTTCGACTTGATCACGGCGAAAATATCCATCCCGACCGTGAACCTCTCGTCAGGGTGCTCGATGCGGGAGACGGAGATCGTGTCGATGGGCATGAGGGCGACCATCCCGCACCCGATATCGCAGAAGGCGCCGAAGGGCTCGAGGTGCGTGATCCGCGCAGGGATGACGTCGCCGACCGTGAGCGTCGGCAGACAGCGCTCGGCAAAGCGTCTCTGCGCCCTTGCTCGCGAAAGGAGCGCGACCTCTCTACCCCCTTCATCGACCGCAAAGCCTGTGATCACAAAGCACACGACCCGCCCGACGCGGGAGATCAGCGCGATATCCCGCACCGTGCCCTCGCGGATGCCGAGAGCGCCTTCCTCACGCGGGATGACGCCGCGCATACAGGGCAGATCGACGATCAGGTTGTGGTCGTTGTCGCAGAGCGCCGCCCGCGCCTCCAGGATCGTCCCGCGCTCGAGCGCCTCCTTCATGCCCTCGATACTGCTCAGCGCGTGGATATTGGACGCGGACTGTATCCGCTTTCCCTCAGGGAGAAAACCATTCATCATGAACCTCCTGAACTTTCAAATCAGATATGATAACACGCTAAACTTTATGAAAAAGCGGAGAAGGATATGACAAAATTTCTCTTTTCTATTGAAAAACGCCGCGCTTTATATTAATATATATAGGTAAGCCGTTCAAAACGGCGGAAAGGAAGCATTATGAAAAGAGTAATCGCTATGATCCTGGGCGTGATGCTCATCGGCACAGCTCTCGCGGGCTGCGGTCAGAAGGTCATCTCCTCGGGAACAACAGAAACGATCGTCGTCGAAAAGACGGAGCCCGCTACAGAAGCGAAGGCTGAAGAAAAAGAAATGACAAGTGAGGAAAAAAGCATGATCTTAGACGGAAGCATCACCAAGTTAAGCGAAGTCCCCGCGGCGAATTCCTCCGCGATCAAGGCGGGCGATCAGACCGCAGCGCCGCAGAGCGGCGACGTTGTCGCGATCATCCACACCAGCATGGGCGACATCAGCATGCGCTTCTTCCCCGAAGCCGCGCCGATGGCGGTCAACAACTTCATCGCGCTCGCGAAGGCAGGCAAGTATGACAACACCATCTTCCACCGCGTCATCAACCAGTTCATGATCCAGGGCGGCGACTTCACCAACTTCAACGGCACCGGCGGCGAGTCCATCTACGGCGAGGAATTTGACCTTGAGATCGCCGAGAACGTGAAGAACATCGCCGGCTCCGTCGCGATGGCGAACCGCGGCCCCGGTACAAACGGCTCTCAGTTCTACATCAACCAGATCGATAATCCCCATCTGGATAACGGCGGCTACACCGTCTTCGGTCAGGTATACGACGGCATGGACGTTGTCAACAGCATCGCGGGCGTTCAGACCGACTACAGCGACAAGCCTGTCAAGGATGTCACCGTGAAGAACATCGAGATCACCACATTCGCATAAACAAGCTGTGCCACCCTGAACATCAAGGTGGCACTTTGTATAGACATTAATAATTTTGCAGTCATTCCTGCAAATAGGAACTGAACCGCTTTGTGGGATTGCCGCGGGCTCGACACGCGTGTCAAGCCCTCGCAATGACATATTCATCTTTGCTTAGGGTGACTGCAATAATCCGAACCGTGGTTTTGACGGGCATATTTCCGCCTGCCCATTGTTAAAATTCTCGCGAACCCGTCAGGGTTCGCTGTGGTTTTGCCGCGGTCAGACAAAAATCTGCTCCGTCAAAACTCCGAAGGACTGAAAATGAGCAAGATTTCGAGAAAAATTCGGTGCAGAAAGTGAGGCTGGCGCCTGCCAAGATTGATAAGCCGAATTTTGCCGAAATATTGCCATTTTCAGCAGGTTCGAATTATTACAGTCACCCTATCTTATTTCTTAAAGGAGACCCTCATGGAGAGACCCGTCATCGCACTCATGTATGATTTTGACAAGACCCTGTGCACCAAGGATATGCAGGACTACGGCTTCATCCCCAGTCTGGATATGGCGCCCGCCGACTTCTGGAAGAAGGCGAACGGCTTCGGCAGAGAAGCCGAGATGGACGGCATCCTCGCGTACATGTACACCATGATCGAGGAGTGCAAGGGGCGCGGCGAGCCGCTCACGCGCGAGAGGCTGGTCGACAACGGCAGGAGCATGGAGCTCTTCCCCGGTGTGAAGGAATGGTTCGACCGCATCAACCTCTACGGCGCGGCGCAGGGCGTGCAGATCGAGCACTACGTCATTTCCTCGGGGCTCAAGGAGATCATCGAGGGCTCCGGGATCGCGGAGAAATTCACCAAGATCTTCGCCTGTGAGTTCCTCTATGACGCAGACGGCTGTGCCCTCTGGCCGAAAACGGCGGTCAACTACACCAACAAGACGCAGTTCGTCTACCGCATCAACAAGGGCGTGCTGGATATCGCCAACGACACCGACCTCAACCGCTCGATGCCCGACGACTCAAAGCGCGTGCCCTTTACCAACATGATCTACATCGGCGACGGTCTCAGCGACGTGCCGTGCATGAAGATGATGAAGGCGTACGGCGGCTGTGCGATCGCGGTCTATCAGGAGAACAACCGCGAAAAGGTGGAGGAGCTCCTCGCGGCGGACAGGGTGGATTTCATCTTCCCCGCCGATTACCGCGAACAGGGTAAGCTGAACAAGACCGTCCACAACATCATCAAGAAAATGGCGATCAGCGACGAGCTGACCCGCGAGAACGCCCGCCAGCTCGCACAGATCAAGGAGCGCCTCGGTGCATCATCCGCTCCTGCGACACAGCTGTCCTGACGAGGGAGTGTTGTAGTACAATCGTAGGGCGGGGGCTTGCTCCCGCCGAGACACCTCCTCACAATCATTGTGAAATGCGAAGCATCGTAACCTTTGCTTTGCAAATGTCGTCTGTGACGACACGGCGGGAGCAAGCCCCCGCCCTACAAAAATTATTCCAAACGTTTCTCTATACACAAAGCGCAGAACGTCATTGACGCTCTGCGCTTTTTCTGTAACTGTTATCGTTTGTGGATGCGTCCGCGGTTTTGGATGGCGCGTCGAATATCCAGAATGATGATCACGACGGTCGCGATGATGATCACGAGCAGGATGATCCCCACGCCCCAGACGGCGGCGGGGTTGACCGTGCGCTTCTCCACGCTGCTGACCTCAGCCGAGGCGGAGCAGGCTTCTACAAAGCGCTTCTGCATATAGGCGTAGATATCGTCGTCGAGGTTCGTGAAGGTATAGCACTTGTCGAGGTACTCCTCCGGCGGGTTGAAGAGCTCACTCTCGAGCATCTCCTCGTCCAACAGCTCCAGTGCGCCCGTATTCGGGGTGCCGTAGCAGATATACTCCGCGTTGGCGGCGGCGATCTCGGGGTCGCACATGAAGTTGATGAAGATCTCCGCGTTCTCCTTGTTCTTACAGGTGGAGGGGATGCACATCGCGTCCACAAAGAGGTTGGAGCCTTCCTCCGGCAGACAATAGGACAGCGCCTCGTTGTTGTCCATCATGGTCATGATATCGCCTGCATAGTAGGGAGCAAGACCGGACTGGCCGCCCTCCATCTCGGTGAAAACCTGATCCATGACGTATTTTTTCAGCACGGACTTCTGCTCGATCAGCTTGTCGGTCGCGCGGTCGATATCCTCGCGGGTGAAGGTATTGGCGCCCGGGTCGATCGGCGGATCACAGAGCTGCATCGCGATTGCCATCGCGTCGCGGGAGTTGTTGAACATCAAAACGCCCTTGTCCTTGTAGTCGGCGCTCCACAGATCCTTGAAGCCCTTGATCGAACCTTCCTCGATCATATCCGTGTTGTACGCGAGGGCGACGACGCCCCAGGTATAGGCGACAGAATACTCGTCGGTGGGATCGTAGGGCATGCCCTTGAAGCGGTCGGAGATATATTTATAGTTCGGAATGTTGCTGTAGTCGAGCTTTTCCAGCAGTCCTTCCTCCCTGAGACGCGCGATCATATAGTCCGAGGGGATGATGACGTCGTAGGTGGAGTTGGAGTTGGTCAGGACGTTGTAAAGCTCCTCGTTGGTCTCGAAGTTCGTGTAATTGACCTTGATGTGGGTGCGCTTCTGGAACTCGTCGATGACGTCCATCGTGCCGTCGTCGCCGGGAGAGATGTACTCGCCCCAGTTGTAGACGTTGACCTCGCCCTGATAGCCGCCGTCATACTCGTCGGCAGTCGCGCCGCCGGAGTTGCCGCAGGCAGAGAGACAAACTGTGCCGAGCATTAAAAGCAGGGCAAGGATAAGAGAGAAGAACCGCTTCATCGTGCCGCCTCCTTATCCTTCCTCGCGGAAACAAAGTTGGAGATCAGCAGGATGCCGATGATCACCACGAACATGATCGCGGAGAGCGCGTTCGCCTTGGGATTGATGCGCTGGTGGGTCATGGTGTAGATCTGGATGGGGAGCGTCTGGAAGCGCGAGCCGCGCGTGAAGTAGGTGATGACGAAATCATCCAGAGAATAGGTGAAGCTGATCAGAAAGCCCGAGAGGATACCGGGGAGCAGCTCATGAAACACCACCTTGAAGAACGCCTGGATCGGCGTACAGCCGAGGTCGAGCGCCGCCTCATACAGGGAGTTGTCCATTTGTCTGAGTCGCGGGGTGACGTTCAGGATGACATACGGCGTGCAGAAGCCTATATGCGCGAGCAGCACCGTCCAGAAGCCCATCTCAAAGCCCATCATCACGCCCGCAAAGGTGAACAGCAGCATCAGCGAGACGCCCGTGACGATCTCGGGGTTGATGATCGGGATATTGGAGACATTCTGGATCGCGGAGCGCACGCCGCCCTTGAAGTTGTAGATACCGATGGCGGCGAGGGTACCGAGGACGGTCGCGATCACGGAAGCGAGGATCGCGACGATCAGCGTATTGTACAGGCTGTTCATGATCTGTGTGTCATTGAACAGCGCCTCATACCATTTGAAGGTGAAGCCCTTCCAGACGGAGGTCTTGCCGTCGTTGAAGGAATAGGCGATCAGGTAGATGATCGGCAGATAGAGGAACGCCATGATGATGATGAAGTAGATTTTCGAACGCAGTTTTTTCATCAGCCGACCGCCTCCTCATCACCGAATCTGTTCATGACGACTAAGAAGCCGAGGATGACGACCATCAGGACGACCGCGATCGCAGAGCCGGTATGGTGGTCGCTCTGGAATACGCGCTCGATGACGTCGCCGATCATGAACTGGGTGCCGCCGAGATACTGGGCGACAAGGAAGGTAGAAGCCGTCGGGACGAATACCATCGTCACGCCCGAGATGATGCCCGGGATCGACAGCGGGAAAATGATCTTGCGGAAGATCTGGAAGCCGTTGCAGCCGAGATCCTGCGCCGCTTCGATCCAGGAGCGGTCGATCTTGCTCATGACGGTATGCAGGGGCAGGATCATGAACGGCAGGAACTCATAGACCATACCGACGATCACCGCGCCGGAGTTGCCGATCAGGGTGATGTCGACGCCGAAGAAGTTGAGGATCATATCCAGCGGGCCGTAGTTCTGCAGAATCAGCACCCACGCGTAGATACGGAGCAGGAAGTTCATCCACATCGGCACCATCAGGAACATGATGATCATGCTCTGGGCGCGCTGAGAACAGCGGGAGATGGAGAACGCCAGCGGATACGCGAGCACCAGACAGATCGCCGTGGAGATCAGGGCGATCAGCAGGGAGTACAGGAACACTTCACTGTAGACGGAAGCATTCCTGAACGATTCGAGCGAAAAATGCCCTTTGGAATCGGTGAAAGCGTAGTAGACGACCATCACGAGCGGGACGATGGTGAACACCAGCATCCAGCCAAGGTACGGGATAGCGGGACGTTTCGTTTTCATCGGCTTATACCTCGCTGATCTCAGCCTTGCTGAAATCAAAGCAGATCGGTACATAGGTCGCGACCTGCTCGTCGGTATCGCTCTGCATGAGCCACTTGCGCTCGTCGGACTCGAGGATGATCTCGTTGTGCTCGCCCTTCCAGATGACGGACTCGATGTAGACCTCGTCGAGCTGGCCTACGCCGTCGCCCGCGATATACAGCGCGTCGGGCGGGAGAGCGATCTTGAGCTTGGCGCCCTCCTCATAGAAGGTATCGGGAATGGTGACCTCTCTGCCCTCGAGCTTGAAGGTAGTTGTGTTATTTTCTTTATCAGAATAATAAACCTCGGTGAAGATGTCGTTGGTGGGGTTGAGGAACATCTTCTCCATGATGTGGATATTGAAGGGGTCGACGTGCATGCCGATCTTATCGCCCACCCTCTGGGCGACGGTGGAGTGGATGAGCCACTGGCAGTTGTTGCAGCGCACGGAGATCTCAAAGTGCACACCCTTGAACACAACGTCCTCGACGACGCCGATCAGCTTCGCCTGCTCGGGCGGTACGACCTCGATATCCTCGGGACGGATGACGACGTCGACGGGCTTGTTCTTGCCGAAGCCCTTGTCCACGCAGTCAAGCTCCACGCCCAAGAGGCGCACCTTCTTATCCTCCAGCATGACGCCGTTGATGATGTTCGCCTCGCCGATGAAGTCCGCGACGAAGGCGTTTGCCGGTTCGTTATAGATGTCCTCAGGAGTGCCGATCTGGGCGATCACGCCGTTGTTCATAACGCAGACGCGGTCGCTCATAGTCAGGGCTTCCTCCTGATCATGGGTAACATATACAAAAGTTTTCTGAGTTTTTTGTTGAAGCTGCTTTAATTCCAGCTGCATATCCTTTCTCAGTTTCAAGTCGAGCGCGCCGAGCGGCTCGTCCAGCAGGACGACCTTCGGGTCGCACACGAGAGCGCGGGCGATGGCGACGCGCTGCTGCTGACCGCCGGAGAGCTCCTTGACGGGGCGCTTCTCATAGCCCTTGAGGTCGACGATCGCGAGCATGTGCTTGACCTTCTGCTCGATCTCGGATTTCGGTAACTTCTTCAGCTTCAGACCGAAGGCGACGTTATCGAACACATTCAGATGCGGGAAGAGCGCGTATTTCTGGAAAACCGTATTGACGTTGCGCTTATAGGGTGGGAGACCCTTGATGTCCTCGCCCTCGAAATACACCTCGCCGCTCTGGGGAGTTTCAAAGCCCGCGATGATACGCAGGGTCGTGGTCTTGCCGCAGCCCGAGGGGCCGAGCAGGGTGATGAACTCCTTGTCGTAAATGTCGAGGCTGATATTGTTCAATATCACCTCATTGGAGTACTTGAAATTGATATCCTTCAAGGATACGACTGCAGTTTGCTTCAACTATCTAACCTCCTTAGTTTAGAGCCGTTGCCTCCCTTAGAAAAGGGAGCCAGTGAGCTCTACCGCTTTCGCACTTGACACTTTCACACTTTACATCAATGCAAGGCAAGCGTACAAATAGAAATTATATAGTTCCCGTCGTACTTTGTCAATAAAAAGCGGGAATTTTTTCCGATAAAAAAATTGCATAAAATGTTTCTTTTTTTCTTCATATTATATAGATTCATCTTATATTGACTTTTTTCACGGATAAGATATAATATTGATATCTATGTGATGCCGTCTCCGGCATGCAAAAAAGGAGAATGATAATGTTTCAGATCATAAAAGAACACAAGGGCTTTGGAAAGCAGATCCTCCTGCTCGCGAAGAACGAGCTCATCAAGAAGTACAAGGGCGCGGTCATCGGACCTCTCTGGTCGGTCGTCAAGCCGCTGTTCACTCTGTTCGTCTACTGGTTCGCGTTCGAGATCGGTCTTAAATCCGCCGGTAACGTCGCCGTCGTCTTTCCTGAGGACGGATGGACAGGCGGAGCGCACATCTACAACCGTTTCATCTTTATGCTGATCGGCTTCATCCCGTGGTTCTTCATCAATGAAAGTATCGTCCAGGGAGCGAAATCTATTCGCGAGAACCGCCAGTTTGTCAACAAGGTCAGCTTCCCCGTCTCCACCATCATGACCTATACCTCGGTCGCGAGACTGTATGTACATATCTTCCTGTTAGGCTTGATGTATCTTTACGTCACCTTTGTCGGCGGAGAGTTCGGCTTTGCCGCGACCCCGAACGCCGTCAAGGGCGCTGAGATGGTCAGCGGCGGCGTCGCGCCGAGCTGGTATAATTTGCAAATCTTCTTCTACCTACCGCTGATGTTCATTTTCTTCCTCGTGCTCTCCTGGAGCACGGCGCCGATGTCGGCGTTCTCCCGCGACTTTGAGAACATGATCGTGTCCGTGATGTCGGGTATCTTCTGGCTGTCCGGTATCATCTATGATCCCTACCTCATCGGCTCCAATCCCACCGCCGTCCCGGGTCTCAGATACTTCATGCTGGCGAACCCGATCAACTTCTTCGCGAACGGATACCGCAACTGCTTCCTCTATCACCGCGGTTTCTGGGAATATAAAACCGAACTATTCGTCTTTCTGATCGAGCTTGCGGTCGTCTTTGCGCTGGGTATCTTCAACTACAACCGTCTGCGCAAGAGACTGCCCGACGTACTGTAAGGAGGGGTCAACATGGCACAAGACGCGATCATCTCCTTCAAGAACGTCTCGAAGGAATACACCCTCTATAAAAGCGACAGAGAGCGCTTCCGCGCCCTCTTCATCAAGCCCAAGCACGCCAAGATC
The DNA here is from genome assembly GCA_902773635.1 of uncultured Ruminococcus sp. Lineage (GTDB taxonomy): Bacteria > Bacillota > Clostridia > Oscillospirales > Acutalibacteraceae > Ruminococcoides. Next base: position 14,548 of record CACYFH010000044.1, read on the forward strand.
AACAAGGCGCTCAAGAACGTCACCTTTGACGTATACCGCGGCGAGAGCATCGGTATCATCGGCGATAACGGCGCGGGCAAGTCCACCATCCTCAAAATGATCACCGGCGTCGCCTTCCCCTCTGAGGGCGAGGTTCAGGTCAACGGCAAGGTCGCGGCGCTCCTCGAGCTGACCGCGGGCTTCTCCACCGAGATGACCGGGCGCGAGAACATCTACCTCAAGGGCTATATCCTCGGCTTAAAGGACGCCTACATCCGCCAGATCGAGGAGCGGATCATCGACTTCGCTCAGCTCGGCGACTACATCGACCAGCCCGTCCGCACCTACTCCAGCGGTATGAAAATGCGCCTGGGCTTTGCGATCAACGTCAATATCGACCCGGATATCCTCGTCGTTGACGAGGCGCTCTCCGTCGGTGACGCGAGCTTCAAGCGCAAGTGTAAGGACAAGATCAACGATATCATCAAGAGCGGCACCACCGTCCTCTACGTCAGCCACAACCCCGAATCCGTCACCGAGATCTGCGACCGTGCGCTCTACCTGAAAAAGGGCGAGCTGATGTACGACGGCAGCGTCAAGGAAGCCTACGCGATGTACAAGAAGGTCAAAGAGGAAGAAAAGGCGAAGAAGGAAGCCGAGAAGAAGAAAAAGGCGGAAGCCGCCAAGAAAACGGCTGAGAAGTAGATCATGACAGATACGGTTATCAAAAACGAACGCTATCTGAGCGAGCGAACCATCAGGGAAAAAGGGCTCATGCATGAATTTGCCGTCGTCGGCACGCACCCGGTGTGCGGATATCTGACGGCGCTCGGTTCTCCCCTCTTCCCTTCCGTCGACGCGGTGAGCGGGGCTTTTCAGAACCTCTGGTTCGTCTGTGAGGCGGAGGATCACGACCTCGATGAAGTCAGGAAGGCGATCGCCTTCTGCAAAAAGAACCATGCGAAGCTCCTTTGTATTGTTCTTTTATCGAATATCCCGTCAAGCGACGTGATCGAAAAGTACGCTGAGATGGAGCTGCTGACCGCGATGGACGGCAGTCTCGGCGGGCTGAGAAAGACCCTCGGCGAATACGATAACGCCTGCTTATTATTCTTTGACAGAATTTTCAGCGCAGAATCCGACTGCCTTAACCTTGCAGAAATAGCAAGAGAAGCGGAGGATTACCGCCGCGTGAGCGTGACCCAGGATATGGCGAACCGCTACGTTTCGGCGCTGTATATCAGCGACGCGGTCGTCGCCGCCTACACCGTCAGCAAGTACGGCAAGGCGGGCAACGCCTACAACGCGTCGTCCTTCTACCTCAGCGCGTATCAGCTCAGGAGTGAGATCTATACGATGCTCGCGCGCCACGGCGTGACCCTGGAGGTCAGCGGCGAGACCGCCGAGCCGCAGTACGCCGCGCTCAGCAACGGCAAGCTGAGATCCCTCGGCTATGAGAATTGCTGTGACTTCTCCGACGCCCTGCGCTACACCCTGCTCCACCATCTGGAGCGGTTCAGCATCCAGACCGACCGCATCCGCGACGGCTACAGCGGCAAGCTGAACACCCTGAGAACCATTGAGAAAGACATGCTGCGCGAGATCGACCGCATCTGCCGCAAGCATGACATCAAATATTTCATCAGCTACGGCACGATGCTCGGCGCGGTGCGCCACGGCGGGTTCATCCCCTGGGACGACGATGTGGACGTGGAGATGCTCCGTCCCGAGTTTGAAAAGTTCCGTAAAATTGCTCCAAAAGAATTAAACGAGCGATTCAGCTATGAAAGCCATACGAACCGCAACGGCTATCACTACTTCTTCGACCGCATCACGGCGAAGGACACCTACTTTGCGTCGAAATACTCCGACGGCTATGAGATGCACAAGGGCATTTCCATCGACATCTTCGTCGCGGACAATGTGCCCGCCGACCCGAAGGCGGCGTACCGCTTCTGGAAGGGTCTGATGCGAAAGCGCATGCTCATGAACGTGCGCTGGAAGAACACCGCCCGTCACGGGAAAGCCTACCTGCTGAGCAAGCTGCTCCTGCCGATCCTGCGGCTGAAAAGCATGGACGGCTACTCCCGCTCCTACGAGAAAGCCGTCCGCAAATATGAGCACAAGAACACCGGCTGGGTGATGCCTGCGTCATCCGACCACAAATACCGCGGCACCTTCCCGATCGAGACCTTCAGCGAGGTCATCCCCTACCGCTTCGACGACGTGGACACCTTCATCCCGGTCGGGTACAAGGACTTCCTCACGGCATGGTACACGGAGAATTACATGGATATGCTCCCGCTCGCGGAGCAGAATCCCTTCCACGACTATTACCGTCTCGATCTGGGCAGCCATATCGCACCCGAGTCGGAAGTACACTTCGACTACACGGGCGAATTGAAATAAAGGAGAAATCATTATGTTATTTGCAGTTATCTTAGCCGGCGGCACCGGCTCGCGCATGGGCTCAACCGATATGCCCAAGCAGTTTCTGGAGATCAAGGGCAAGCCGATCCTCAACCACACGATCGAGAAGTTCCTTCCGAATCCGAAGTTTGATAAAATCATCATCCTCTCCCCCAAAGCGTGGATCGGTCACACCAAGGAGATCATCCGCAAGTTCACCGGCATGAGCGACAGGATCGCGGTCATCGAGGGCGGCGCTACCCGCAACGAGACCATCATGAACGCGATCGATTATATCGACAAAAAATATACGCTCGATGACGAGACCATCATCGTCACCCATGACAGCGTGCGCCCCTTCGTCACCCACAGGATCATCGAGGAGAACATCGCCGCGGCTGAGGCCTGCGGCGCGTGCGACACCGTCATCCCTGCGACGGACACCATCGTCGAGGGCAACGGAGAAGCGATCACGGCGATCCCCGACCGCAGGAGCATGTATCAGGGTCAGACGCCCCAGAGCTTCAAGGCGAAGCTCCTGCGCGAGCTGTACCGCAGTCTGAGCGACGCTGAGAAGGATACCCTCACCGACGCGGCAAAGATCCTCGTCATGAAGGGCAGGGAGGTCAGGCTCGTTCAGGGCGAGACCTTCAACATCAAGATCACCTATCCGTATGATCTCAAGATCGCACGTTCGCTTTTAGAGGATGAGGAAGCCGTATGATCAATACCGTTTACCGACTCTGCGCCCCGCGCAGGTTTGAGATCGCGTTCAGTGAGCTGGACGTGAATGCGGGCGTGATCGTCCGCCCGACGCACCTCTCCATCTGCAATGCCGACCAGCGCTACTATCAGGGCACGCGCGACGCAAAGGTGCTGAAAGAAAAGCTCCCGATGGCGCTGATCCATGAGGCGATCGGTCAGGTCGTGTTCGACAGCTCGGGCACATTCAATCCCGGCGATCGCGTCGTCATGGTGCCTAATATCCCCTGTGAAGAGGATGAATACATCGCGGAGAACTATCTGCGGTCGAGCAAGTTCTGCGGCAGCTCCGCGGACGGCTTCATGCAGGAATACTATCAGATTGCTCCCGAACGGCTCGTGAAGCTCCCCGAGGACATCGACCTCAACGTTGCGGCGTTCACGGAGCTCGTCAGCGTCAGCGTGCACTCGGTCAGCCGCTTCAAGGTGATCGCGCACAATCGCAGAGAGCGCGTCGGCGTCTGGGGCGACGGCAACCTCGCCTTCATCACCTCGCTCCTGCTCAAAAAGATGCTCCCGCACTGTAAGATCTGCGTTTTCGGCATCAGCAGAGAGAAGCTCTCGGACTTCTCCTTCGCGGACGAGACCTACCTGACCACCGAGATCCCCAAAGACATGTGGCTCGACCACGCCTTTGAGTGTGTCGGCGGCAACGGCTCGCCCGTCGCGATCGAGCAGATCATCGGGCTGATACGCCCGGAGGGCACGATCTCCATCCTCGGCGTCAGCGAGTACCCCGTCCCGATCAACACCCGCATGATCCTGGAAAAGGGTCTGAGGATGTTCGGCACGAGCCGCTCCGGTCAGGCGGACTTCCGCAAGACGGTGGAGCTGTACAGGGAGTACCCCGAGATCCCGCTCTACCTGAGCCGACTGGTCGGCAACGTGGTAGAGGTCAACCGCTATGCGGATATCAAGGAAGCCTTTGAGATCGACATCAAGAAGGCATTCGGCAAGACGATCTTACATTGGAACATATAATACTGTTATGTAGTGACCGTTTGTCAATAGGCAAAAGTCACAAATGTAAAAAGGCAGAGGGCGCGTGACAGGAGCCGGTAACAGAAGAATCGGAAT
>CACYFH010000045.1 GCA_902773635.1 uncultured Ruminococcus sp.
GCTAAACAAGCGACAGCTTCTTAGCCATCGCTTGTTCTGTTCTCTTATTCTGTTTTATATTCGGGTTTACCCCAACTATTGACAGAGAGCCTAAAAAAACACAGTCATTGCCACAGGCTGACGCCCACGCAATGACTGTGGTATGTTTTCTACAGCCCTTTTTATGCTTCAAATTTCATATCCAATTCAACGGGACAGTGATCCGAGCCAAATACCTCGGTGTGGATCTTCGCGTCCTCGATCTTATCTGTGATACGGTCGGATACGATGAAGTAGTCGATGCGCCAGCCCGCGTTCTTCTCCCGCGCGCTGAAGCGGTAGCTCCACCAGGAGAACACGCCCTCGACGTCGGGGTTCAGACTGCGCCAGGTATCGGTGAAGCCCGAGCTGAGCACGACGGTCATCTTCTCGCGTTCCTCGTCCGTGAAGCCCGCGTTCTTGCGGTTGGTCTTGGGATTTTTGAGGTCGATCTCCTGATGCGCGACGTTCAGGTCACCGCAGAAGATGACCGGCTTCTTTTCGTCGAGCGACTTGATATAGGCGAGGAAGTCGTCCTCCCACTGCATGCGGTAGTCGAGGCGTTTGAGCTCATTCTGGCTGTTCGGGGTGTAGACCGTGACGAGGTAGAAGTCCGCATACTCCAGCGTGATCACGCGACCTTCCTTATCGTGCTCCGCGATCCCCAGTCCGTAGCTGACGGAAAGCGGCGTATGCTTCGTGAAGATCGCCGTGCCGGAATAGCCCTTCTTCTCGGCATAATTCCAGTAGCTCTCATAGCCCTCGAAGGACAGGTCGATCTGACCCTCCTGTAATTTGGTCTCCTGTAAGCAGAAGAAATCCGCGTCCAGCGAGCGGAAGATCTCCTCAAAGCCCTTGCTGACAACCGCCCTGAGACCGTTGACGTTCCATGATATGAATTTCATTGTGTATCCTCCGGACTTTTAATGAGGAATTAGGAGTTAGAAATCAGGAATTGATGGAGGGCTTCGCCCTCACCCATTATAGGTTACAAACAAACGCAACTACAAATCGAAAACGCGTCAGCGTTTCCCTTAATTCCTCATTCCTCATTCCTCATTCCTAATTTTTCTACGATTCTCTCAAAATGCATGCTGTGGCTCGCCTTTACGAGGACGGTGTCGCCGTTCTTCAAAAGCCCCTTGATCGAAGCGATACAGCCGTCAACATCCTCAAAATAAACCGCGCCGTCGCCGTAGCCCTCGGCAGTCGCCTTGGAAAGCTCGCCGACCTCGATCAGCAGGTCGATGCCGATCTCCTTCGCGTATGCGCCGACCTCTCTGTGCAGGCTCAGCTCGTTTGCTCCCAGCTCCTTCATGTCGCCTAAGACGGCGACCGTCCTGCCGGGGAGCTTCGAGAGCGTGTTCAGCCCCGCCTTGGTGGAGGTGGGGTTTGCGTTGTAGCAGTCGTCGATGACGGTATAGGCGTCGGTTTTGATGATATGGTTGCGGGAGCCGACGTTCTGAAAGCTCTCGATACCGTGTTTGATTTCATCGGCAGTCAGTCCGAGGGTCACGCCGACCGCCATCGCCGCGAGCGCGTTGAGCACATTATGCCTGCCCATCGTAGGGATGGTCACGTCGATCCGCATATCTTTGTGGATCAGCGTACAGTCGATACCGAGCAAGCCCCTCTCCACGATATTCTCCGCGCGGAATTCGTCGTCGCCCGTGCCGTAGAAGATCGGGGTGATGCCCTTGTAATCGGTGACGGTGCTCAGCTTGTCGTCGTCGTGGCAGAGGATGATCGTGCCGTTCTCCCTGAGGTAGGTGAACATCTCGGTTTTCGCCTTGAGCACGCCGTCGCGGTCGCCGAGGTTCTCCAGATGGCAGTAACCGATGTTGGTGATGACGGAGATATCCGGGCGCACCATCTTGGACAGGCGGGTCATCTCGCCGAAACCGGAGATGCCCATCTCGATAACAGCGGCTTCATGGGTCTCGTCAAGCCCGAAAAGGGTGAGCGGCACGCCCAGCTCGTTGTTGAAGTTGCCGGCGGTCTTATGCACCTTGAACTTCTGTGCCAAAACAGCGCTGATGAATTCCTTGGTCGAGGTCTTGCCGACGCTGCCGGTGATGCCGATGAAGGGGATCGTGAACAGCGAGCGGTAATACTCCGCGATACCCTTGAGGGCGATCAAGGTCGAATCAACAAGGATATACGGGATATCAACTGACGGCGCTTTCTCGCAGAGAACGCACTCAGCTCCCTGATCCTTTACAGTCGGGATAAAGCTGTGACCGTCGACGCGCGCGCCCTTGATCGCGGCGAACAGCGCGCCCGCGCCCGCCTTGCGGCTGTCGGTCACGATGGATGTGATCTGTAGTTCAGGGTCGCCGTGCAGCACGCCGCCGCACGCCGCCGCGACCTCTTTCAATGTTATGGGTTTCATAGATGCCTCCGGACTCAATTAATTAGGAGTTAGGAGTTAGGAGTTAGGAATTAGGAGTTGATGGAGGGCTTTGCCCTCACCCATTTATAGGTTGTCAACAATCGTAACTACAAATCTAAAACGCGTCAGCGTTTCCCTTAATTCCTCATTCCTCATTTCTAATTCCTCATTTACAGAGCGACAGCTCAATGATCTTCTCACACAGGTCGGGATAGCTGATCCCAGCGGCTGCCGCCTCCTGCGGGAGCAGGGACATCGGCGTCATGCCGGGCAGGTTGTTCGCCTCCAGACAGTAGAAGCGGTTCTTGCTGTCGAGCAAAAAGTCGATCCTGCCGTAGACCTTGAGGCGCAGCACCTCAAAGGCGTGCTCCGCCTCCGCCTGCATTTTCTTCGCAAGCTCCGGGTCGAGCTTGGCGGGGCAGATCTCCTCCGTCGCGCCCGCCTGATATTTATTCGCGTAATCGTACCAGCCGTTCTTCGGGACGATCTCGATCACGGGCAGGGCTTTGCCGCCCAGGATACCGACCGAGAACTCACGTCCCTTGATGTATTCCTCGACCAGCACGTCGTCGTCATAGCGGAACGCCGCGCCGACTGCCGCGACGAACTGCTCGCGGTCTGCGACGATCTGCACGCCGACGGACGAGCCCGCCGAGCAGGGCTTGACGACGCAGGGGAAGTGCGTCCAGCTATCGAGGTAGCCCTTGTTCATGAACTCGCGCTTATACAGACGGCTGCCCGGGGTGGGGACGTTGGAGTTGAGGAAAACGCCCTTGGTGACGCCCTTGTGCATCGCGATCGCACAGCCGAGCTGGTCGGAGCCGGTATACTTGATGCCGTGGAGCTTCAGCGCCGCCTGCACCGTGCCGTCCTCGCCCTCGCCGCCGTGCAGCCCGAGGAAGGCGATATCCGCCGCGCGGCAGATATCCAGCACATGGTCGCCGAAGAACACATTCGACTGGTTCTTACGGCTCTTCTTCACCGCGTCGAGGTCGGGCGCTTCCGTGCCGATGACCGCGTTCTGTGTAAAATCATACTGGCTCTCAAAGAGCGCCTCGATATCGCATTCGGGTTCTTCATAGCCCATGAATACGTCCAGCAGGACGACCTTGTGACCCTTAGAGCGCAGCGCCTCGGCGATCTTGGAGCCGGAAAGGATCGACACATCGCGCTCGGTAGAAAGCCCGCCCGCTAATACTACTATCTTCATTGGTATTACCTCCATTTCAACAGTTAGGAGTGAGAAGTGAGGAGTTAGGAGTTGTGGGAGGGCTTTGCCCTCACCCAATTGATTATAAATCAAAACACGAAGTGTTTCCCTTAACTCCTCACTCCTAACTCCTTACTCCTAACTAGAACATAAAGCTATCATAGCCCCAGTTCTCGGTCTCCTCGAATTTGACGTAGACGTTGCCGCCGTCGACGTTCATCGTGTCCTTTGCGATCTCGCACAAGCGCGCGGTGAGCTTCTCATAGCTCGCTCTCGGCGCGGAGTGGAGCAGGCTGACGTCGAAGAACGCGATCGGCTGATCGTTCTTTCCGCCGAAATACAATCTGCGGTTGTCCTCGATCTCGACCATCAGGTATCTCTCGGGCTTGCCGAGCAGGGTGATCGCCTCGCCCAGAGCGGACTTGATCTCAGTCTCCTTCTCAGGGGTGACGGTACCGGTAAACTTTGCATTGATATAAGGCATAGATAAACCTCCTTTTTAAGCTAAACGCTATTTAATACATTATAATCCAAACAAACCGCATAATCAACCTAAAACAAGAGAGAATTTTACCTATTATTTTCTCTTTGCATATTGCGAACCAGACAAAATGATGATATAATGGAGAATAATGAAGTTCGTTTTCATTTATATTACACAAGGAGGAATCTTTATGGCATTAGTAAACGCAAAAGAAATGCTCACTAAGGCGAAGGCCGGCCACTATGCTGTCGGTCAGTTCAACATCAACAACCTGGAGTGGACCAAGGCGATCCTGCTGACCGCTGAGGAGCTCAAGTCTCCGGTCATCCTCGGCGTATCCGAGGGCGCCGGCAAGTATATGTGCGGCTACAAGACCGTCGTCGGTATGGTCACCGCGATGATCGAGGAGCTGGGCATCACCGTTCCGGTCGCTCTGCATCTGGATCACGGCTCCTACGAAGGCGCTAAGAAGTGCATCGAGGCGGGCTTCTCTTCCATCATGTTCGACGGCTCTCACTATCCGATCGAAGAGAACATCGAGAAGACCAAGGAGCTCGTAGGCATCTGCAACGAGCTCGGACTCTCCATCGAGGCTGAGGTCGGCTCCATCGGCGGCGAGGAAGACGGCGTTATCGGTATGGGCGAGTGCGCCGATCCCGAAGAGTGCAAGATGATCGCTGATCTGGGCGTTACCATGCTGGCTGCCGGTATCGGCAACATCCACGGCGTATATCCCGAGAACTGGCCGGGTCTGTCCTTTGAGACTCTCGAGAAGATCCAGGAAAAGACCGGCGAGATGCCCCTCGTTCTCCACGGCGGCACCGGCATCCCGGACGACATGATCAAGAAGGCGATCGCTCTGGGCGTTTCCAAGATCAACGTCAACACCGAGTGCCAGCTCGTATTCGCTGAGGCTACCCGTAAGTACATCGAGGCGGGCAAGGACAAGCAGGGCAAGGGCTTCGACCCCAGAAAGCTCCTCGCTCCCGGTACCGAAGCGATCAAGGCGAAGGTCAAGGAGAAGATGGAGATCTTCGGCTCCGTCGGCAAGGCGTAATCAAATCTCACATAACACAAAGGCTGTCACCGCGGTGACAGCCTTTTTCATATGCGTCTTATATACTTTTGACCCGCCGCCCGAAGCGCAAGAGATCATGCTCTTTGTAATAGGCGGAACAAAGACGCGTGTTACGCTTCCGCCAAGCCCTCGGAGATACCCAGCAGGATGATGCCGATGATGACGGTGATAACGCAGGCATACTGGCTCGCCTTGAGCTTTTCCTTGAGGAAAATGCGGGAGAGAACAGCGGAGACGATACAGTAGGAGGCGATCATCGGCGCGGCGACGATGGGATTGTCGGCGATTGCATACACATAGAAGATCTGACCGAACTGCTCGAATACCGCCGCCGGGAAACGGGTCTTCATATCCTCCTTCGTGAAGGGGTTGTAAGCCTTCTTCTCCTTGATCAGCAGGAAGATCCACGCGACGATTCCCGCAAGCAGGAACGTGAAGCCGTAGAGGATCAGCACGTCGATCTCGCCCAGTCCCAGACCGGTGTCCTCGTTGAGGATGATCGCGTCCGCGGAGGAGCCGATTGTATCAAAAACGCAGTAGAGGATCGGAAACAGCAGCGCCAGCGCGCCGAAGCGGTATTTTCTCTCCTCCGGCTTTAGGTCGAGCGCGCCCTCCGCCTTCGCGAGACGCTGCTCCACAACACCCAGCGCGATCACGCCGGCGACGATAAGCACCGTGCCGATCACGTCTAGTACGCTGAATTCCTCCCAGAAGCTGCCGATACTGCCGGTAACGGTGAAATAGACGAACAGAACAATCGCCGACAGCGCACCGGACGCGTTCTGCACGGGCGAGACGATGGAGACCTCCAGATAACGCATACCGGCATAGCCGATGACCATGGAGATGATGTAGCCCAGCGACGCGGGCAGATACTTCACCGCGCTCATAAAGATACTCGTCTCAGGAGTAAAGAGCGTCTCCGCGGTGATCGCGTCGGGGATATGCGCGCCGCCGTTTTTCAAGAGAGAGAGCACGGTCAGGACGATGGAGACAAAGCCCATCATCATGCCGACCCAAACGGCGGTCTTTAAGTGAGAATAACGGTCGCCGTCAACGTTGCTTTTTTTGTAAAAGAGGTCCGCAAGACCCCAGCCGAACATACAGATCAGCGTAAAAATAAACCAAGACATTTTATGTTTTCTACCTTCCGATTTCTTCGTAGGGGCGGGTCAAGACCGCCCGGATAGCATCATCGCTGTGCGTTGCTCAGCATCAGCTTGATGCGGTTTTCCTGATTGATGGCGGTCGCGCCGGGATCGTAGTCGATCGCGACGATGTTCACGCCGGGGTTCTTCTCCTTCAAGGGCTTCGTCATGCCCTTGCCCGCGATGTGGTTGGGCAGACAGCCGAACGGCTGGGTGCAGATGATATTCGTCACGCCCTCGTGGATCAGCTCGAGCATCTCCGCCGTGAGCAGCCAGCCCTCGCCCATCTTCGTGCCCATGCCGATGTAGCCGCGCACGCGCCGCTGTGTCTCGTCAAAGTCCGCCATTGGCATGAAATTCTTATAATGCTCCTGCATCATACGGCGGATGTAGCGCTGCTTGGAGAGCAGGAATTTATAGAGGAACCTCGACCCGAACGCCTTGAACGGACGGATGCGGTAGAGGTCATAGTCGACCAGTCCGTTATACACACAGTACAGGCAGAAGTCGACGAAGCCGGGCACGACCGGCTCCACGCCCTCTTTGAGGAGAAAGCTCTCGAGATTGTTGTTCCCAAGGGGCGAGAATTTGACGTAGATCTCGCCGACGATGCCGACCTTCACCTTGTCGCGCGGGGTATCGCCGAGGATCTTGGCGAAGTCGTCCGCGATCAGGCGATAATTCTTCTTGACGTGGCTGTAGCGCATGGTGGAAGCGTGGGAGCTTTCCTCCAGCAGGATCTTCATCCACTTTTTGATGACCTCGTCCGTCGCACCCTTCGTCTTTTCATAGGGGCGGCACTGGTTTGACATCAGCATCATCAGATCGCCGTAAAAGGCGCAGTACAGCATGCGGTAGAGCATCGGCACCGTGAGGGAGAAGCCCGGGTGCTTTTCCAGCATATTGAAGTTCAGCGAGATGACGGGGATGTAACCGTAGCCCGCCTTTTTCAGCGCCTTTCTCAGCAGATAGATATAGTTGGAGGCGCGGCAGCCGCCGCCCGTCTGGGTGATCAGCAGGGCGATCTTGTGCTTGTCATAGCGGCCGGACTCGATCGCGTTGATCAGCTGACCGATGACGAGCAGCGCGGGATAGCAGGTGTCGTTGTGGACGTACCGCAGACCCGATTCCTTGATATTGCCGTCGACGTTCTCCAGAAAGTCGATCTTGTAGCCGTAGCTGACGAGAACGTTGGAGATCAGCTTGAAGTGGATCGGCAGCATCGTGGGCACGAGGATGGTGTACTCCCGCTTCATTTCCTTGGTGAATTTCACATATTCCGCTTTGGCGACAGCCATCTCACTGCCCCCTTTCTTCCAGCGCGCCGATCAGACTGCGGAGCCTGATCCGAACCGCGCCGAGGTTGGTGATCTCGTCGATCTTGATCTGGGTATAGAGCTTGTTGTTCCTTTCGAGGATCGCCCTGACCTCGTCGGTCGTGACCGCGTCCACACCGCAGCCGAAGGACACGAGCTGGACGAGCTGCATGTCGTCGTTCTCCGAGGCGACCTGCGCCGCCGCGTACATGCGGGAGTGGTACGTCCACTGGTTGAGCACGCCGAGGATCGGCGGCTTCTTGTCGGCGGTCACGCTGTCCTCGCTGACCACGACAAAGCCCAGAGAGGTCGCGAGCTTGTCAATACCGTGACAGATCTCAGGGTCGATGTGATAGGGACGACCCGCAAGGATCATGATGCGCTTGCCCTTCTCGCGGGCGAACTTCACCGCGCGCGCGCCCTCGTCATATATCCTCTGCATATGGCGGCGATATTCCGCGACGCCTTCCTTCACGGCGCGGAGCACCTCGCCCTTTGAGAAACCGCCGAACTGCTCGTTGAGCATGATCAGCAGCTCGCGGGCAAGCTCCTTTTCCTTATTGATGTTGAGATATGGAGAGAGGAATTTCGTCTGCTGCAGGGCGTCCATATTGCTCCTGAGCAGCTCGGAATAGTAGGCGACGACGGGACAGTTGTAGAAGTTGTCGCCCTTATCCTCGTTGATATTGTAGGTCAGACAGGGGTAGAAGATCGCGTCCGCGCCCTGCTCGAGCAGGGTCTCAATGTGACCGTGCATGAGCTTCGCAGGATAGCAGACGGTGTCGGACGGGATGGAGAACTGCCCCTTCTGATAGAGCTTTCTCGTCGAGAAGCCGGAGCACAGCACCTCAAAGCCCAACTGCGTGAAGATCGTGTGCCACAGCGGGTACAGCTCGTACATACCGAGCGCCAGCGGCAGACCGATCTTTCCACGATATTTATTCATGTCATTCCGAGGAATCGGCGCAGCCGATGACGTGGGAATCCCCTTGTCGTTAATACTGTTTTCAGCGAGCGTCTGCTCCTCTTTGTGGGATTGCCGCGGTTCTTGCGAACCTCGCAATGACGTCTTTTTATCATACCCCTCGATCAGCTTTCTCTTGAACTCATAGAGGTTCGGGAGCTTCTCGTCGTCGCCGAGTTTGATCCCCGCGCCTTTCTCGCATTGGTTGCCGGAGATCAGGCGATCCTTGCCGTTGAAGATGTTCACCGTCAGGCGGCAGTTGTTGGTACAGCCCTTGCAGACGGCGGACTTGCTCTCATGCTGCAGAGCCTCCACCTCGTCGGCTGAGAGAACGCTCGACTCCTCCGGGCGGTGCTCCTTTGCGAACAGCGCCGCGCCGAACGCGCCCATCAAACCCGCGATGTTCGGGCGCACGACCTCGCGCCCGATCTCCGCCTCAAAGCACCTGAGCACCGCGTCGTTCATGAAGGTGCCGCCCTGGACGACGATGCGATGACCCAGCTCGTCGGGCGAGGTCGCGCGGATGACCTTATAGATCGCGTTCTTTACGACCGAGAGCGAGAGACCCGCAGAGATATCCTGCACGCTCGCGCCGTCCTTCTGCGCCTGCTTGACGGAAGAATTCATGAACACCGTACAGCGCGTGCCGAGGTCGACCGGCGCCATGGAGAAGATACCCTGACGCGCGAACTCCTCCACCGTGTAGCCCATGCTTTTCGCGAAGGTCTCGATGAACGAGCCGCAGCCGGAGGAGCAGGCCTCGTTGAGCATAATGCTGTCGATAGAATTGTTGCGTATCTTGAAGCACTTGATATCCTGACCGCCGATATCAAGGATGAAATCGACGTCCTTGTCAAAGAATTTCGCGGCGGTATAGTGCGCCATCGTCTCGACCAAGCCGAAGTCGATATGGAAGGCGCGTTTGATCAGCTCCTCGCCGTAGCCGGTGACGGCACAGCCGCGGATGGTGATATTCCCGCCGAACTCATGATAGATCTTCGTGAGCTGTTCACGCACGATCTCCACGGGGTTGCCCTTGTTGGAGCTGTAGTAGGTATAGATGATCTCGCAGTCCTCGGTGATGACGACGAGCTTGGTGGTGGTGGAGCCGCAGTCGATGCCGATGTAGACGCCGCCCTTGTACGCGCCGGCGTACTCGGTCTTAACGCTGTCCTTCGCGTGACGCTTCACGAACGCATGGTACTCGTTCTTGTCCTTGAACAGCGGCGCGAGGGTGGAGACGGTCTCCTTGTGCTTCATGCTCTCCTTGAGACGCTCCACAAGCGCATCATAGCCGAGCTTCTCGCCGTCCGCGGAGTAGAGCGCCGCGCCGATCGCGACCGCAAACAGCCCGTATTCCGGGAAGATCGCGTGCTGCCGGTCGAGCTTCAAGGTCTCGACAAAGCGCTCCCTGAGCCCCTTGCAGTAGTAGAGCGGACCGCCGAGGAACATCACCTTGCCCGCGATCTTACGCCCCTGCGCGAGACCGCCGACCGTCTGGTTCACGACCGCCTGATAGATGGAGGCGGCGATGTCCGCCTTCGTCGCGCCCTGATTGATCAGGGGCTGGATATCCGTTTTCGCGAACACGCCGCAGCGCGACGCGATCGGGTATATCTGCTGATGGGTGAGGCTCAGCTCATCCATCTCGGTGTTGCTGACGTTGAGCAGGGTCGCCATCTGGTCGATGAACGCGCCCGTACCGCCCGCACAGGAGCCGTTCATGCGCTCGTCCAGTCCGCCGGTGAAGAAGATGATCTTCGCGTCCTCGCCGCCGAGCTCGATGACAGCGTCCGTGTCAGGCTGTAAACAGCGCACGCACTCCGCCGTCGAGTAGACCTCCTGCACAAAGCTCAGCCGCGCGGCGTTCGCCATGCCCAGTCCCGCCGAGCCGGAGACCGCGACGGTGAACTCGCGCCCCTTGAGCAGGTCGGCGATCGCCTCGATCATCTCCAGCGTCTTTTGGCGCACCTGAGAGAAATGTCGCTCATAGCGGCTGTAGACCAGCTCGCCGTCGTCGATCACCGCGACCTTAGCGGTAGTCGAGCCGATATCTATACCGAGCAGCATGCTGCCCTGTGTTCTGTTTTTCTCGTCCGATATTCTCATACTTTTCCTCGTTGATTCAATGTCGGATTTTGCTAAAAATAGTCATACAGATTATATTTTATCACTAATTCCATTAAATGCAACCGCCGGAGAAAAAATTCAATGTACAGATAATCTTAAAAAAAGAAGCAAAATCTGGTTATTTTTTATAGAATCCGCTTGCTATTTTCGGTAGAATCGTATATGATAGAGCCATCCTGAAAGGAGGAATCATCATGAAAAGAATCACTGCCATCCTGCTGACCGCGCTGATGCTCTGCGCCGCTCTGAGCGCGTGTCACAT
>CACYFH010000046.1 GCA_902773635.1 uncultured Ruminococcus sp.
TCCTTGACAGGCGACAGCCTGTCTGCGTCGTCCGCCTCGTTCTACGAAATTTTCCGTTAATAAATTTGTTAAAGCGTTTAATGGAAACTTAGTATAAAAGCTGCGTAGTTGACCCTTTGCTCCGCAAATGTCGCTTTCAGCGACGCGGCGGGAGCAAGCCCCCGCCCTACGGAACAAAGGGAAGGCTTGTTTAGTCTGTATCTAATTTCAGAACCGCCATGAACGCCTCCTGCGGGACTTCTACCGAGCCGAGCTGGCGCATGCGCTTCTTGCCTTCCTTCTGCTTTTCGAGCAGCTTCTTCTTTCTCGTGATATCGCCGCCGTAGCATTTCGCGAGGACATCCTTACGCATCGCCTTGACGGTCTCGCGGGCGATGATCTTGCCGCCGATGCAGGCTTGGATGGGTACCTCAAAGAGCTGGCGCGGGATGTTCTCTTTGAGCTTTTCCGCCATCTTGCGCGCTCTGGGGTAGGCTTTGTCGGCGTGGATGATGAAGGAGAGCGCGTCCACGACCTCGCCGTTGAGCATGATGTCGAGCTTGACGAGTTTACTTTCGCGGTATTCCTTGAACTCATAGTCGAAGGACGCGTAGCCGCGGGTGCGGCTTTTCAGCGTGTCGAAGAAATCGTAGATAATCTCCGAAAGCGGCAGCTCATAGTGGATATCCACGCGGTCGGAGTCGATGTATTCCATGCCGATGAAGGCGCCGCGCCGATCCTGACACAGCTCCATGATGTTGCCGACGTAGTCGGTGGGGGAGTAGATGTGTGCGTCGGTGATCGGCTCCTCGGCGGAGGCGATCACGCCCGGATCGGGATAGTTGGTCGGGTTCGAGATCATCTCGACCGTGCCGTCGGTCATCGTGATGCGGTAGTTGACGGAGGGCGCGGTGGTGATCAGGTCGAGGTTGTATTCGCGTTCGAGTCTCTCCTGGATGATCTCCATGTGCAACAGTCCTAAGAAGCCGCAGCGGAAGCCGAAGCCGAGTGCGACGGAGGTCTCCGGCTCAAAGGAGAGGGAGGCGTCGTTTAATTTGAGCTTATCGAGGGCGTCGCGGAGGTCGCCGTAGCGCGCGCCGTCGACGGGGTAGATACCGCAGAAAACCATGCTCTGTACCTTGCGGTAGCCGGGCAGGGGCATCTCGGCAGGGTTCTTCGTCAGGGTGACGGTGTCGCCGACCTGCGCGTCCTGCAGGCTCTTGATGGAGGCGGTGATGTAGCCGACCTCGCCGGCGTACAAGCCCTCGCGCGGCTCGAGAGAGGTCGCGCGCATGTAGCCGCACTCGACGACGTTGAAGGTCGAGCCGGTCGCCATCAGGCGGAACTCGTCGCCGACGTGGATCTGACCCTCTTTGAGCCTGACGTAGATGATGACGCCCTTGTAGGAGTCGTAGATGGAGTCGAAGATCATCGCCCGCAGCGGCGCGTTGATATCGCCCTCGGGAGCGGGAACGTCGCTGACGATCTTCTCGAGAACGGCGTGGATATTGATGCCCGCTTTCGCCGAAACGCAGGGAGCGTCCTCGGCAGGAATGCCGATGACGTCCTCGATCTCATGGATGACGCGCTCGGGGTCGGCAGAGGGCAGGTCGATCTTGTTGATGACCGGCACGATCTCCAGCCCCGCGTCCACGGCGAGGTAGGTGTTCGCGAGGGTCTGGGCTTCGATGCCCTGGGACGCGTCCACGACGAGGATCGCGCCCTCGCACGCCGCGAGAGAGCGGCTGACTTCATAGTTGAAGTCGACGTGACCGGGGGTGTCGATCAGGTTGAACTGATAGGTCTCGCCGTCGTCGGCGTTGTATTGCAGGGTGACGGCGTGGCTCTTGATGGTGATGCCGCGCTCGCGCTCGAGCTCCATATCGTCGAGAAGCTGATCCTCCATGTCACGCACCGCGACAGACTGCGTCTGCTCGAGGATGCGGTCGGCAAGGGTCGACTTGCCGTGGTCGATATGCGCTACGATCGAAAAATTACGGATCTTGTCCTGTTGAAAACTCATGTGTACCACCTTGTATTGCAAAGTGCGGGGTTCTACGGGGTCACCGTATAACATACCAAACTATATATTATCATAAACCGCCGAGCTTGGCAAGGAAAAAGGTGCGATTCACGGCGGCTTTTCCGATTATTTTTTCTGAAAAAATAAATATTTTAAATTGGGTATTGAAATTTGTAAAAAGTTGTGATATAATAATCGAGCGTTGAAAAATGCTGATATAGCTCAGTCGGTAGAGCGCATCCTTGGTAAGGATGAGGTCACCAGTTCAAATCTGGTTATCAGCTCCATGACCCCTTGAAGCCTTGGTTTCAAGGGGTTTTTGCTTTTTTAGCGTAAATAGTTTGACCGCATCCCTTTTTCATAAATATCATGAAGGGATGCGGTCATATTTATGTCCAAAAAAAGGATTTTAATGAACAACAGGAAAGAAAAGACTTTTTCAGAGGTATGGGGAGAGTTCGTTACTTCTCAAACGGTAAAGGGCGTAGCGGATATTACAATCCGCAATTCCTCCGCTAACCGCTATGGTTTCTCTCATTTTAACATACCAAAAGTCAGAAAAAGCGGATTGGAGATTGTAAAAATGAAAGTGGTGTGATATGATAAAGATACCACACAAATCTGAATAAATACCTATCGCTCTGCCTATATCTATTAGGGGTGGATAATATCCACTTGGCAAAATGATTGCCCCTCCTTCTGCCCCTTAATAGGAATAGGTATTGAAGATTTGTGTGGTAACAAATGGGGCTATGCGTTTTGGATGTGTAGTTCCGTTTGGGACTACACATTTTTTATTTTACGGAGGAAGTAATATGAGTATTCATGATGGGCTTTATAATAAGTTTTTACATTATTCGGACGAACAATTAGAAAGCGTTCTTTATGGTAAAAGCTACACAAAAGATGCAAAAGAAACAGCCAAAGAGATTTTAGAGAAACGCAAGGATGGAACCTTAGAAAAGCCAAATAAAGATGAACTCGCTGAGAGAAGAGTTGATTCCCAAGCCAACTATATACAAAAAATAGCTAACGACGTAAGTACTATAAAAATAATTATGCTCATCTTTGCTATCATTTCAGGAATTTCAGCGTTAATTACATTCTTCTCTTTCTCAAGATTCTAAGGGTATTCATTTGAGTATTCTAGGTGGATTCATAAATATAGTCTCTTTCCACAAAACAGCAGTCATCCCTATAATCATTCTGAAACATCCATCAGGGCAGACGTGGATTATCACAGTGCGCTGCGTTATCTCTCCCCCGCAGGAAGCGTATTGCTCCTAACTGATGTACATATTGCTGCCCCCTCGTCAGAGGGGCGGAAAAGTAGCGGAGCTGTTGCAATTGATGCAGCAGCTCCGGTTTTTATTTCAGTTTTCTCAGCTCTTCAACGTCGAATTCCAACTCGTCGGGGCGCTCGATATAGTCGAGCGCCTGCTCGATCTCGTCGGTGACGAAGAAGAGGCGGAAATTATTCTCGCTCATGAAGTTGGTCTCCGCGGCGTGGCGGAGCATGCTGAGCATGGGGTCGTAGTAGCCGTTGAGGTTGAGGATGGCGATGGGCTTTGAGAGCCGCCGGAGCTGTTTGAGGGTGAGGATCTCGAAGAATTCCTCAAAGGTGCCGACCCCGCCGGGGGTGACGATGAAGCCGTCGCTCATGTCCTCCATCTTCTGCTTGCGCTGGCGCATGGTCTCGGTGTAGATGATCTCGTCGCAATAGGGATAGAGGACGCCGTCGACGTTGAAGAACGAGGGCGCGACGCCGATGATCCTGCCGCCGCGTTCATGCATCCCGCGCGCCGCCGCGCCCATCATGCCGGTGTTGCCGCCGCCGAAGATCAGGCTGTGACCGCGTTCGGCGAGCTTTCTGCCGAGTGTTTCGCCGGGGCTGAGAAAGCGCTCGCCGATATCATTCGACGCTGCCCCGAATACACAAATGTTCATGGGTTTCCTCCGCAAAGAAATAGCAGGGCGGTGCTTGCTCCCACCGAAGCTATGCAGTAAATGGTTCTTTCCTGCGAAGCGCAGCAAGCCTTGCTTCGCAAATATCGCCGGAAGCGATGCGGCGGGGGCATTCCTCGCCGGAGACGGCTCCTCCCCTTGTCCTTCGGACATTCCCCCAACGGGGGTACCCCCGCCCTACAATAATTGTTAAAGTGTTTTAATGAAACTTAGAATTAATTCTGCTCAAACTGGCTGTTGTACAGCTCTGCGTAGAAGCCGCCCTCGGCGAGGAGCTCGTCGTGGGTGCCTGCGCCGATGATATCGCCGTCCTTGAGGACGAGGATGAGGTCGGAGTTCTTGATGGTGGAGAGACGGTGGGCGATGACGAAGCTGGTTCTGCCCTCGGTCAAGCCGTCCATCGCCTTCTGGATGATGCGCTCGGTACGCGTATCGACAGAGGAGGTCGCCTCATCGAGGATCAGCAGCGGCGCGTTCTCGATCATCGCGCGGGCGATGGTGAGCTGCTGCTTCTGTCCGGCGGAGAGGGTCGCCTTGTCGTCGAGGACGGTGTCGTAGCCGTGGGGCAGGGTGTGGATGAAGTGGTGGATGCCGACCGCCTTGGTCGCGCGTTCCAGCTCCTCGTCCGTGACGTTCTCCTTGCTGTAGACGAGGTTCTCGCGCACCGTGCCCTCAAAGAGCCAGGTGTCCTGCAGTACCATGCAGAACAGGTCGTGCACGTTCTCTCTGGTGAGCTGGTCGATCGGCACGTCGTCGATGTAGATGCGGCCGGAATTCAGCTCGTAGAAGCGCATGAGCAGGTTGACGATGGTCGTTTTGCCCGCGCCGGTAGGTCCGACGATCGCGACCTTCTGAGCCGCCTTGATATCGACGGAGAAGTCCTTGATGATGATGCGGTCGGGGTTGTAGCCGAAGCGGACGTGGTCGAAGCGGACGTTGCCCTTGACGTTCTTGAGGGTGCGGGTCTTCTCGCTCTCGTCGGAGAGCTCCTCCTCGTCGAGATACTCAAAGACGCGCTCCGCGGCTGCCGCGGTGCTCTGCATGCTCGAGAAGCTCTGGGCGAGCTGCTGGAGCGGCTGGGTAAAGAGGCGGACGTAGATGGTGAACTCGATGATCGTGCCGTAGGTGATGGCGTCGTTCTTCACGAGAAGGGCGCCGACGATGAACACGGCGACGAAGCCGAGGTTGCCGATGAAGGTCATCAGCGGCTGCATCACGCCGGAGAGCGCGGTGGACTTGAAGATGCTGTCGCGCAGGTGGCGGTTGATGCGGCTGAATTCCTCCTTGGTCTCGGCCTCATAGTTATAAGCCTTGACGATATTATGGCCGGAGTAGATCTCCTCCACATGGCCGTTGATCGCGCCGAGGTGGCGCTGCTGGCGGTTGAAATGGAGCTGGGACTTCTTCATGATGACGGACATCAGGATGAAGCCGAGGACGGAAGCGGCGATCGCGGTGAGCGCGAGGACGCCGTTGGTGATGAACATCATCAGCGCCGAGCCGAAGAACAGCGCGATCGAGGTGATGAACTGGGCGATCGAGAGGTTGAGGGTGCGCTCGATGGTGTCGATATCGTTGGTGATGCGGCTGAGGATATCGCCGAAGGGAGTGGAGTCGAAGTAGCGCAGCGGCATGCGGTTGGTCTTGTTGGTGATATCGGTACGCATGCGGCGGCTGATCGTCGGGGCGACGGTCGCCATGATGAAATGTTGGGTGAAGTTCATCAGCCAGCTGATACCGTAGAGGATGAAGAGGAAGGTACAGGTGGCGGTCACGGCGTCGAGGTCGATCGTACCGGTGACGCCTTGGGTGATCAGGTCGGTGATCTTTTTGATCTGCTTGGGACCGATCAGGGAGATGATCGTGCCGATGACGGCGCAGGTCATGGCGATGACCGTCGCGGGCATCTGGGGCTTGGCGTAGGCGATCATCTTCTTCCATGTCGCGCCGAAGTTATCCGATTTCTCGGTGATAACGCCGCGGGGTCCGCCCATGCCCTTCTGCGCCTGCGGGGCCTTGCTGTTCGCGCCGATCATGGCTTCGCGTTCTTTTTTGATGTATTGCGGTTTGGAGGTCTTGTTCTCAGGCATAGTTGAGTTCCTCCTCTCCGAGCTGTGACAGTCCGATCTCGTGGTAGACCTGACAGGTTTTCAGCAGTTCTCTGTGCTTGCCCATGCCGACGATCCTGCCCTCGTCGAGGACGATGATCAGGTCGGCGTCCTTGATGGTGCCGATACGCTGGGCGACGATGATGTTGGTGGTGCCGGCGGTCTCCTCTTTGAGAGACTTGCGGAGGATGCTGTCGGTCTTATAGTCGAGCGCCGAGAAGCTGTCGTCAAAAATCATGATCTCAGGTCTGCGGCAGATCGCGCGCGCGATGCAGACGCGCTGCTTCTGACCGCCGCTGAGGTTGGAGCCGCCCTGCGCGACAGGGTGCTCGTACTGTTCGGGGTAGTTTTCGATGTAATCCTTTGCCTGAGCGATTGCGGCGGCGCGCTTGACGTCGTCCTGGGTGTAGCCCTCGGTGCCGTTGCTGCCCATGGCGATGTTGGTGTTGATCGTGCCGGAGAAGAGCACCGCGCGCTGGGGCACATAGCCCAGCTTGTTGTGAAGTTGTTCGAGGGTGTAGTCCTTGACGTTCACGCCGTCTACCAGCACCTCGCCCTCGCTCGCGTCATAAAAACGCGGGATCAGGTTGATCAGCGTGGACTTGCCGCAGCCGGTGGAGCCGATGATAGCGATTGTCTCGCCCTTTTTGGCGGTGAAGGAGATGTCCTTGAGGACGTAGTCCGCGGCGTCGGGGTACTTGAAGCTGACGTTTTTGAACTCGATCTCGCCCTCTTTATCGGTATGCTCGACGCCCTTGCCGTCCGCGACGGAGGACTTGGTGTCGATGACCTCGTTGATACGCTTGGCGGCGATCATGGAGCGCGGTCCCATGATGAAGATCATGTTCAGCATCATGAACGCCATAATGACCATCAGCGCATACTGGGAGAAGACGGTCATATCGAGGAAGAGCTCCGCCTTGCCCGCGAGGGGCGCGCCGTCGATCAGGTAAGCGCCGATCCAGTAGACGATCAGGGAGAGACCGTTCATGATCAGCATCATGGACGGCATCAAGATGCTCATGATGCGGTGCGCGGTCATGTTGTTCTTGGTGATGTCCTCGTTCGCCTGCTCGAATTTGTTCTTTTGGTAGTCCTCGGCGTTGTAGGCGCGGACGACCCTCAGACCCGTGAGGTTCTCGCGGGTAATGCGGTTGATGTTATCGGTCAGCGTCTGGATGCGCTTGAAGCGCGGATGCGCGAAGAGGAAGCACACGCCCAGCACGATGATGACCAGCACGACGGCGACGCCCGCCGAGATCGTCCACTCGGCGCTCTTGTCGGCGATCTTGGTGATCGCCAGCACCGCCATCAGCGGCGCGCGCACGATCACGAACAGACCGAACACGATAATGGTCTGTACCTGGGTGATGTCGTTGGTGGAGCGGGTGATGAGGGACGCGGTGGAGAAGCGGTTGATCTCCGCCATCGAGAAGCCCTCGACCGCGTCATAGAGCTTTCCGCGCACGTTGTAGGAGTAGTTCGCGGCGAGATAGCCCGAGACCACCGTGACCAGCACGCTGACGATCAGGCTCGCCAGCGCGCAGAGGAGCATCTTCCCGCCTGCCCAGAGCAGGTCGCCGATCGAGGAGCCGGGGACGATCAGCAGTCCGGTGATGTCCTTCATGTAGTCGGGCATCAGCAGCTCCAGCCACACCGACAGCCCGATCAGCACGACCGCGCCCAACGTAGCCAGCCAGTCGCGCTTAGTGAAGTGTCGCATGATAGATTTCATTGATTCATACCTTCCTATCGCATTAATAATGTTTAGTGCGTTATCCTTATATTTTATCACACAAGCGAACCGCTTGCAATAGAAAAACCGGCATAAATAGTGAAGAAATGAAGATTTAATGATCGGTGGGAGCGGTCGGTAAAGGTCTGAATCGAATTCTGCGGGCGGGATTCTTGCAGATTTCACGAAAAAAATGTTAATTTCTTGACGAAATTCAACACTTTAAAGCGCCGATTTTTCTTGACTATCGCTCATTCTTATTGTAAAATATAGGTTACGTTAACCGAACCCTGCATAGGCTTATGCGGCTTCGGTAAAAGAAAGGAGACGTAGAATATATGGAGATTTATCTTGTAATTGCGATCTTCGTCGGCGCGCTGCTGGCGCTCGCATTCGCCGTCATCATGGCGAAGCGCGTCCTCAGCTTTGATGAAGGTACCGACAGGATGAAGAAAATTTCCGCCTCTATCCGTTCGGGTGCGAACGCGTACCTGAAAAGACAGTACACCATCGTACTGATCTTCTTTGCGGTCATGTTTGTGATTTTGGGAGTGATGGCGATCATCGGTCTGCTGACTCCCTATGTGCCCTTTGCCTTCATCACCGGCGGCTTCTTCTCGGGTCTGTCCGGCTTTGTCGGCATGAAGATCGCTACCGCGGCGAACGCGCGTACCGCGAACGCCTGCCGTACCGGTCTGAACAAGGGTCTGAGAGTCGCGTTTTCCGCCGGCTCTGTTATGGGCTTCACGGTCGTCGGTCTGGGACTTCTGGACATCTCGATCTGGTTCACCCTGCTGAAATTCGTCTTTAAGCTCGACGCTGCGGGCATTACCTCCGCGATGCTGACCTTCGGTATGGGCGCGTCCTCTATGGCGCTGTTCGCCCGTGTCGGCGGCGGTATCTTCACCAAGGCGGCTGACGTCGGCGCTGACCTCGTCGGTAAGGTCGAGGCGGGCATCCCCGAGGACGACCCCCGCAACCCCGCGGTCATCGCGGATAACGTCGGCGATAACGTCGGCGACGTCGCCGGTATGGGCGCCGACCTGTATGAGAGCTATGTCGGTTCCGTCATCTCCTGTGCGGCGCTGGGCGTTGCGGCTTTCTCCGGCAACAGCGATATGCAGTTCAAGGCGATGGCGATCCCGATGATCATGGCGGCGCTGGGCATCCTGTGCTCCGTCATCGGCACCTTCTTCGTCCGCACCGGTGAGAAAACCGAGCAGAAGCTCCTCTTAAAAGCACTCTCCCGCGGTACGAACCTCTCCGCGATCCTGATCGCGGTCGCGGCTTTCCCGCTGATCTATTTCATCCTCGGCGCTGAGAACTGGAAGATGTATTTTGCGGTCATCTCCGGCTTGATCTCCGGTGTTTTGATCGGTAAATCCACGGAGTATTTCACCTCCGATACCTATAAGCCTACCAAGAAGCTGGCTTCCAAATCCGAGACCGGCTCCGCGACCATCATCATCGGCGGTCTGGGTCTGGGTATGCTGTCCACTGCGATCCCGATCGTGATCGTCGGCATCGCGGTACTGATCTCCTTCTTCGTATCCGGCGGCGGCGCGAACGCACAGATGGGTCTGTACGGTATCGCTCTGGCGGCTGTCGGTATGCTGTCCACGCTGGGTATCACCCTCGCGACCGACGCTTACGGCCCGGTTGCGGATAACGCGGGCGGTATCGCGGAGATGAGCGGTCTGGAGCCTGAGGTGCGTCAGAGAACCGACGCGCTCGATTCTCTGGGCAACACCACCGCCGCGACCGGCAAGGGCTTCGCGATCGGTTCCGCCGCGCTGACCGCGCTGGCGCTGATCGCCTCCTACATCGAGAAGATCAAAGAGGTCGGCGCAGCTTCCGGTATCGAGGAAGCCGCCAACGTCAACTTCCAGAGCTTCAGCGTCATGAATCCGCTGGTTCTGATCGGTCTGTTCATCGGCGCATGCCTGCCGTTCGTATTCGCGGCGCTGACGATGGACGCTGTCGGCAGAGCGGCGCAGAGCGTCGTTATCGAGGTTCGCCGTCAGTTCAAGAACATCAAGGGTCTCATGCAGGGCAAGGCTGATCCCGACTATGCAAAGTGCGTGGATATGTGCTCCCGTTCCTCTCTGAAGGAAATGATCCTGCCGACTATCATCGCGATCGTCGTACCGGTCGTTGTCGGTTTGGTGCTGGGCTTCTACGGCGTTGTCGGTATGCTCGCGGGCGCGACTGCCTCCGGCTTCCTGATGGCAATCTTTATGAGTAACTCCGGCGGCGCGTGGGATAACGCCAAGAAGTATATCGAGGCCGGCAACCACGGCGGCAAGGGCAGTGAACAGCACAAGGCGGCTGTCGTGGGCGATACGGTCGGCGATCCTTTCAAGGATACCTCCGGCCCGTCCATCAACATCCTGATCAAACTGCTGTCGATGGTCTCCATCGTATTCGCGGCGCTGGTCGTCAACTGCCATATCAATTTCTGATAATCCGTTCGATCAAGGGACTGCGAAAGCAGTCCCTTTTTGCGTGTATTTTCTTTGAGATCAATATAAAACTATGGGTTCGTGTGACCACAAAATCTTGTGTTTCAGGTTATTTTTCTTCTAAATATATTAAAAAACGCTTTTATTTCTATTGGGAATTAACGGTTACAAAGTGATAATTTTTTGTTTCTCAGGGGAATTAACAGTTAATAAACTGATATGAAAATGGTGAACCTGTAACTGGAAAAATCGTGTGTCATCTGCTAAAATAGAATTGTAAGAAATAAAACAACAGTTCGAATGATAGGAGTTGATAGCATGAAAGTAAATGTCAGAGGAGAACAAGTATCCGATAAGATCATCAAAATGTATGTCAGCGAGCTGGTGAAGGCTCACCCCGATAAGCACATCAGCGCCGTGGACATTTTCGTGGACGGAGACAGGATGAAGGTACGGCTGATGCACGACCTCGACCGTACCGCTTGAAGGGCGAGCGACGCTGATTCGCCCGATGAAAATGTGTAACCCTCCTTATATAAAGATACAGTAAGCACAAGAAAACCGCCGCAGGTCATTGAAACTGTCAAGGGAAAGTAGACAATAAAAAAGCACAATTAGGCAAACCCCTGTTCAATTCTAAATTGAGCAGGGGATTTGTAATGCAATTTAGAAG
>CACYFH010000047.1 GCA_902773635.1 uncultured Ruminococcus sp.
GTGTGCATACACGTCTTCGGTCGCTAAGGGGCCGTTTTTGCCGTTAGGCATCATAAAATAAACTCTTGCGGGTTCGCCTTCATAATCAGCCATCGCTTCTTCAAGAGAAGGCGCGTCTGCATCTACAACATTGTAAGCAGAGAACGCTACAACGCTCGTAGATAAGACCAACATGAGGGCCAAAAGTACGCTAATAAACTTTTTCATAATTTCCTCCTTATAAATATTTTATTGCGTAGTTTAATCATATCACAAGTTTTCGGAATATTCAATAATTAATTTTCTTATAACGATTGATTTTTTATTAACAAGTCCGCATAATTTCTGAAAAAAATCGGTTTTTGGTAGTATTGCGAAAATATAGGCTCTTATTTTTGTGCACAAAGTACAGGGCGTTATCAAATCCTCCAAAAAATGAAAATATTTTTGTCAAGGGTGCAAAAACAAGAGCCCGCCCGGCTCACGCACAGGGGCGGGCGCGGATGGCATCCGCGGATCGGGGTTCATCTGCTTTGCGTGAAAAAGGGTGCTTATGGATAGGTTTCGGGACGTCGGATATAGCCAAGCGTTGGGTTTCCTCTTTGTGGGATTGCCACGCCCCTAAAGGGGCTCGCAATGACTGCGAGAGGATGTGGGATTGCCTCGGCTCGACACGTGCGTCCGGCGGAGGGGGCGGGAAATGCCTTCTTTAAGAGAAACGCTCCCTCTGAATACAGAGAGAGCGTTTATATACGATTAATATGAAATATTACTCGCCGCTTCCTTCGACGGGCTCAGGATCGGGAGTGGGCTCGGGATCGGGAGTGGGCTCGGGATCGGGAGTGACCTCGGAATTGTTGCCGGTATCGGTGGTGCTGCTGCCGTCGTTGGTGTAGACGGAGCCGGCGTCGCTTGTGTAATCGCCCGAGGACGGAGCGGAGGTGTAGTAGGTGGAGGAGGGCAGATCCTCGGTACGCACCTTCGTGTCGCCCTTATAGAAGGTGCGGGAGGTGTAGACCGTGTAGCCGTTGCTGAAATAGGTGGGATCGGTGGTGGAGATGGTCACCTCGTCGAACTCGGGATTCGGGAGACCGTAGATCTCGGCGTTGAGCTCGATGCCGTCCATCCAGCACTTGAGGAAGAGCTGGTAGTCAAACGGGTTGGAGACCTTGAGGTCGATGTTGCCGTAGTCGATGGTGGCGTCGAGACCCGCGTCGACATACGCGCTCTGGTAGTAGTGGCAGGCGCGCTCCTCGACCTGCATGCCGCAGCGGATCGCCGCATTGTAGATCGTGGTCGAGCTCTGGCAGATACCGCCGCCGATACCGACCTCGCTGCGTCCCTGGACGATGACGCCCGCCGGGAGGTAGCCGTTGGACTCGAGGTTGGAGTCGCCGGTGCAGTTATTGAAGCTCCAGGTCGCGCCCGGCTCGATGATAGAGCCGTTGCACGCCGCAAGGGAGACCTGCATGTTGGAGTTGCCGTTGGAGTTGTTGCCGGAATAGGTCTGGAAGGAGGACAGCTTCTTGATGTTCTCCTTGAGGTAAGCCGCCGTGTACTTGGGGTCGACCGTCTCTACGGTCGCGTTCACGGAGCCGGAGGTCTTGCCCTCGTTAAAGAAGGCTTTCAGCGCTTTGAGCGTCTCCTCCTCATTCACCGCGAGACCCTTGGCGCCCTCGGAGATCGTGAACATGGAGCTTGCGGAAGGATCAAAAGCAGTGACGGAAGCGTTCTTCGCCTTGCTGTTGGCTTCCTTCGCGACCTCAGTGATCACCGCGGCGCAGGAGTCGTCGCTGACGGTCATTTTCAGATTATATTCCTGCTTACCGGTCTTGAGACCCTTTTCCTCGGAATAGGACTTCGCCTGAGAGAGAATCTCGTCGGTATTGAAGGTACAGCTGAATTTATCGCCGGTGTAGGTGAAGGTCTTTTCATCCGCCTTGATATCGACTTTGATACCGGCGGCGAGGTTCTTTTCAACGCCCGCGAGGGTCTGGCGCGCCTGATCGACCGTCATGCCGCCGATCGCGGTGCCGTTGACGTAGATATTATCCGCGAGTATGCCGTTGGGGCCTTCGGCGCTTTTGCCGGAGTTCAGGAAGAAGGTCAGTCCGCCGATCGCCGCCAGAAGGACGACGCCGACGATGCTCAGCGTGACGATCAGCCCGGTCTTTTTCTTCGGCTTCGCCTGCTGCTTTGAGGCGGTCTTGGCGGGAGTCTTCTTCGCGGTCGGACGGATCTCGACATACTCGTCATCCGTCAGGACGAAATCGTCCTCAAAGCTGCGAACCTTCTTCGCGCTCGCGGTACGCTGGGCGGCGGCTTTCGGTGCGGTCTTCGCCGTGCTCTGGGCAGGCTTCTTCTGCGCGGCGTTCTTACGGCTGCGCGCTTCTTCCAATATTGAATTCAGTTCCATGGTATTGCTGCTCGCCATGTTACCACATCCTATTATATAGTATCTATAGTCATATCACGCGGAACGCGGAGAAACCGTCTCCGCGCCCATGATAATTAAGTATATAATAACGTAATTGAAATTGATTAATAATCTGTAAAAGAATTATGAAATAAAATGGTGACGATAATTACTACCCCTTCGGTCGGTTAATTTATCCAAAATGGATAAACCGCCGCTTTTCTCTGTGCTTTATTGTCGATTTGCATATTGCTCTTACGATGAAAACGCGGTATAATATATTTCTCCGGTGCAAGAGCTAAGCTTCCGCCGGACATTATACGCTTTTTTATTCGGTTGAGATTGCCACAGCCCCTAAAGGGGCTTCGCAATGACTATTTTTAGTAAAAAATCATCATGTGATTAGGAGTTATCATGAACATTCTGATTTTATCCGCCTCCACCGGCGGAGGACATAACCGCGCCGCGGGTGCGCTCAAGGACTATATCGAGAAAGCAGACCCCTCCGCGAACGTGACCGTCGTCGACGCGCTGGAGGAGTGCTCCTCCGTGCTGAATTTCACGATCGTCAAGGGCTACAAGACCCTCGTCACCCTCACGCCGGGGCTTTTCGGCATGATCTACAAGAACTCGGACAAGAAATCTCCCCTCTCCGAGCTGCTGAACGTCGTCTACACCCAGTGCGCCAAGGGACTGGAGCGGACGGTCGAGCGCTATCAGCCGGACGCGATCATCAGCTGTCACCCCTTCGCGGGTGCGGCGATGGGATATATGAAGGAAAAGACCGGATGCACGATCCCGCTGATCACCATTGTCACCGACTTCCTCCCCCACCGCGCTTATCTCTCCGACGGCGTGGACGCTTACGTCACCGCCTCCGATAAGGCGGCGCAGCTTTTGCACGAGCAGTACGGCGTCGACAGCGAGCGCATCTATGACTACGGTCACCCGGTCTACGACCGCTTCTATGAAGGAAACGGCAGAAGCCGCGAGGAGGTGCTCACGGAGCTGGGGCTCGACCTCGAAAAGCGCACCGTCCTCGTCATGGCGGGGAGCTTCGGCGTGTCCGAGGTGCTCGACGTCTACGAAAGTCTGCTGGATATCGACCTCGACTACCAGCTCATCGTCATCACCGGCAAGAACAAGAAGCTGTACGACGCCTTCGAGCAGCTTCTGAACACGGAGGAGGAGATCGTCACCGACGAGGAGCCCGAGTGGATCAAGGAGCTCTCGGAGGACAATATCCTGCGTATCCTCTACAACACCGGCGGCGAGGCGATCGAGAGCCTGACAAAGACCTTCCGGCGCACGACCGACAAGCACAAGCCCACCCGCCTGTTCTACTTTGTCGACAATGTGGACGACTACATGCACGCCTCAGACCTGATCGTTACCAAGCCCGGCGGACTGACCACCTCCGAGAGCATCGCAAGCGCTCTGCCGATGGCGGTGTTCAAGGCGTATCCCGGTCAGGAGGAGCAGAACGCCGCTCTGCTCAAGGAGAACAACATAGGCGTGATCATCGAGGACGCCGCCTCCGCGAAGGAGACCGTCGGCGCGGTGCTCAAGGACAGCGAGCGTCTGCTGGGGATGCGCGATAGCTGTCGCCGCTTTGTCCGCAAGAACTCCGCCGGCAGGATCTATGAGCTCGCGAAGAAGCTCGCCGGGATGGAATGATAAATCCTCTTTCTATTATATATGTATGGGGCTGGCTCAGGTCAGCCCCCTTTGTTGTTTGAAATTTTTTTGATTTTTTTAAAAAAGCCTGATTTTTGTTGTAATGTTGTCATAGTCGGTATGGTATGCTATAGCCACAGTCAAGGGAAAACAAATCCAAGACAAAACAACAATCCAAAATATCAGGAGGAACAAAAAATGAAATACGCTAACAACACCAACAAAACCAACCGCAATAACGCAAAGAGCCAGGGACTGGCGATCGCCGCGATCAGCTTAGCCTTAGTCGCCGTCATCGCATCCGGCTTCCTGTTCTTCAACGCGATCCACAAAGCGCCGACCAACACCGCCGCACAGCCCACCGCCGCGATCGCGACCACCGCTCAGGTCGCTCCCGCCGCAAAGGTCGCGCCGACCCAGGCAGCGAAAGCCGCCGAGAAGCCCGCCGCAACGCAGGCGCCGAAGGCAACGCAGCCCGCGCCGACACAGGCGCCGACACAGGCGCCGAAGGCACAGCCCGCCGCTCAGCCCGCCGCTCAGCCTGCGACCGAAAAGCAGGAGAACAACAACATCCGCGTCATCAACGGCGAACGCGTCTTCATCGACACCAAGCGTCCCGTTCCCGCGGTTGCCGGTACGCCCGCCTTCTACTACAACTACGGCAAGACCTCCTACGGCTTCAACTGGGACTACAGCGCTGATAACGCGAACTTCCTGCTCAGATGCGACTACAACTTTGCGCAGCAGCAATATCAGTTCGGCTTCTACGGTAAGGAAGCGGGCGTCGCGCATGTGACCCTCTACTACTTCACCGACGACAACACCAAGGTCCCGGTACAGATGACCGTTACCGTTGACGCTGACCTCAACGTTACCCTCGCTTACTGATCACAACGATTCTTTTCATAAAACCTCTAAGGAGCTGTCACTATGCTTAGTGCGACAGCTCCTTCTGCTTTTTTGATTCCGATTTTGTAATTTTTGATTACTCTTTCGTTAAAAAACTTTACTTGAAAAACATTTGACACTATAATGTAGGCTATAATAATAGTATCTTCTGCAACATTGCACATTCCCCCGGAAGGAGACGACTATGCTACAGATCAAAGGCATACGGAAGGTATACAAAACCGGCTCTCTGGTACAGGAGGCGCTGCGCGGCGTCTCGCTGAATCTGCGCGACAATGAGTTCGTCGCGATCCTGGGTCAGAGCGGCTCCGGCAAAACGACGCTGCTGAACATCATCGGCGGTCTCGACCGCTATGACGACGGCGACCTCATCATCAACGGCGTCTCCACAAAGAAATATTCCGACCGCGACTGGGATTCCTACCGCAACCACACGGTGGGCTTCGTCTTTCAGAGCTACAACCTCATCCCGCACCAGACGATCCTCAAGAACGTTGAGCTGGCGCTGACCATCAGCGGCGTGAGTGCGAAGGAGCGCACCGCCCGCGCGGAGAACGCGCTGACCCAGGTGGGGCTCGCCGAGCACATGCACAAGAAGCCGTCCCAGCTCTCCGGCGGTCAGATGCAGCGCGTCGCGATCGCCCGCGCGCTGGTGAACGACCCGGATATCCTGCTCGCCGACGAACCGACCGGCGCGCTGGACAGCGAGACCAGCCTGCAGGTCATGGATCTGCTCCAGCAGGTCGCGGCTGACCGTCTGGTCGTCATGGTCACCCATAACCCGGAGCTTGCCGAGACCTACGCGACCCGCATCGTCACCCTTAAAGACGGCGAGATCACCTCGGATTCCGACCCGTGCGAGCCTGAGGAAGGCGAGGCGGTGCACCGCAACATGGGCAAGTCGTCCATGTCGTGGCTGACGGCGCTCTCCCTCTCCTTCAATAACCTCTGGACGAAGAAGGCGCGCACCATCCTCGTCGCCTTTGCCGGTTCCATCGGCATCATCGGCATCGCGATGATCCTCGCCATGAGCACCGGCGCGAATCAATATATCCGCAGTGTCGAGGAAGAAAGCCTGCAGGACTATCCGCTCCAGATCATGGACACGAGCTTTGACCTGACGACGATGTACGCGGAGAGCATGGGCTCGTTCGCGCCGTCCTCCTCCGGCTCTCAGGAGGTCAAGACGGACAGCAAGGACGTTGAGGAATGGCGCACCATCACCGGCATCCTCTCCGGCGTGCAGAGCAACGACCTGCGCTCCTTCAAGAGCTATCTGGAGAGCGACGAGTGCGATATCGACGACTACGTCCAGACCATCGAATACAACTACAATCTTCTTCCGCGCATCTATAAGATCAACGAGAAGGGCAAGTACCGCCAGGTCAACCCCGAGACCAGCTTCGCGGCGCTCGGCTTCTCCGGCACGGAGACCATCACCAACGGTCTCTTCTCCACCTTCTCGAGCACGGATATCTTCTATGCGCTGCCTGAGGACGAGGACCTCTTCCACAAGTCCTACGACCTCAAAGCGGGCGCATGGCCGAAGAGCTATGACGAATGCGTCCTCACCCTCTCCGTCAACGGACGTGTCCCGGATATGGCGCTGTACGCGATGGGGCTGAAGGATCCGCTCGAGCTCGACAAGATGATCGAGAAGTTCACCAAGGGCGAGCAGAGCGAGAATATCTCCGAGACGGGTCACTATGATTATGAGGACTTCCTCGGCATCGAGTTCAAGCTCCTTTCCGCTACCAAGTTCTATTCCTACGACAAGGACTACAAGGTCTGGACGGATCACAGCTCCGACGAGACCTACGTCAATAATTTGCTCAAGGACGCCGAGACGTTGAAGATCGTCGGCGTCGTCCAGCCCAGCGAGGCGAACAACACCCCGAGTATCAACGTCGGCATCGGCTATCCGGCGGCCCTCACGAACCATGTGATCGAGCTCGCCGCCGACTCCGATATCGTCAAGGCACAGCTCAAAAATCCGGAGATCAACGTGTTCACCGGCAAGCGCTTTGACGAGGATGATAAGAAGGATAAGGACGCCGACCTGAGCAATCTCTTCTCCGTCGATAAGGACGCGATCAGCAAGGCGTTCAACTTCCAAAACAGCGACCTCGACCTCTCGAAGCTCGACCTCAGCGCGATGGACTTCTCCGATATCGACCTGGGCTCCGCGATCTCAGCGGACGACCTCAGCGGCATGATGCCCTCGCTCAGCCGGGACGACTTGCAGGAGCTCCTCAAGGGCGTCAACATCAACATGACCTCCGAGACCATGACCGCGCTGTTCAACGATCTGCTCAATGGGTATCAGGATTACTCCAAGGACGACAAGCGTGCCGACCTCTCGGAGCTTCCGACCGCTATGCTCACCTATCTGCGGACGGACAAAGCCCGCGAGACGCTCAGCGCGGATATTCAGAAGCTCCTTGCCGATCATGCCGACGAGCTGATCGACGAGGATGATATCGCCGATATCGCCGAGCGCTACATCCTCGGCTACATCGAGTGGCTCTCTAAAAAAGGCTTTGAGAGCGGCGACTTCTCCCACATCCGCGAATATATTGCTTCGGAAGAAGCGCAGAAGATCTTAGACGAGAGCGCCGCCGCGCTGCGCGAGAAGCTCAGCGGGTTCAACCCAAGCTCCGAGGAGCTGAACACGATCACCTCGCACATCGTCGAGGGCTATGAGGCCTATGCCGACGAGAACGAGCTGCCCTCCGCTTCCTATATGATCGGCTCCTTCAGCGATTATCTCGGCACCGACGCGGCGCAGAAGCGCATCACCGAGACTGTCTCCGAGGCGGTCGACGCGTCCGGGCTGGAGGACAGCATGCAGAAATACGGCGAGGTCTTCTCGGCGCAGATGGCGTCGGTGATGCAGGGCGTTTTCAGCTCTGTCGGCGATCAGATCGCATCCTCCCTGCAGTCGAGCATGGCGAGCCTGATGTCCGACGTCAGCGAGAACCTCATGAGCGCCTTCACCATCGACCCGGACGCCTTCGCCGGCTTCTTCAAGACCGAGCTGCGCGCCGAGGAGCTGCGCGACCTGATGATGTCGCTCTTCTCCACCAATAAGGCAAGCTACGACGGTAACCTCAAGAAGCTGGGCTACGCCGATATCGCCAAGCCCGCCTCCATCACCATCTATCCCAAGGATTTTGACAGCAAGCAGCATATCAAGGATCTGATCAACGGCTACAACTCCCGCATGAAGGACTCCGGCGAGGAGGAGAAGGTCATCCGCTACACCGACCTTGTGGACGCGCTGATGGGAACGGTCACCACCATCATCAACGTCATCAGCTATGTGCTGATCGCGTTCGTCGCGGTCTCGCTGATCGTATCCTCCATCATGATCGGCGTTATCACCTATATCAGCGTTCTCGAGCGCAAAAAGGAGATCGGTATCCTGCGCGCGATCGGCGCATCCAAGCGCAATATCTCTCAGGTATTCAACGCCGAGACCTTCATCATCGGACTTCTGGCGGGTATCTTCGGCGTCGGCATCACGGCGCTGCTGATCATACCGGGCAACCTGATCCTGCATTCGCTCACGGGGCAGGACATCAACGCCTACCTCTCTCCGCAGGCGGCAGGCATCCTCGTCCTGCTGAGCATCGTCCTCACCCTGATCGGCGGACTGATCCCCTCCCGCAAAGCCGCGAAGAGCGACCCTGTCGCCGCGCTTCGCTCCGAATAGTACCACCATCATTCAATATACAAGGAGGCTGCTATGATACGCACAATTGAAAAAGAGGTCCTGTCCTCTGACAAGGAGCATATGCTCAAAGGAATCATCTATCTCCCCGAAGGTGCGCCCAAGGGACTGTTCCACGTCGTACACGGCATGACCGAGTATATCGGCCGCTATGATACCTTCATGCGCGAGCTTGCCGAGGAGGGCTACATCGTGTTCGGCTACGATCACCTCGGTCACGGCAAAACGGCGAGCGACGAGGAGCTGGGCTTCATCGCGCATGAGAACGGCTGGCAGAAGCTGATCGACGACGTTTTCGTCTTCTGCAACGAGGTTCGCAAGAGCCTGAACGGCGAGAAGCTCCCCTTCATCCTCATGGGTCACAGCATGGGCTCGTTCATCGTTCGCCTCACCGCCGCAAAGTACAACCACTACGACAAGCTGATCATTATGGGCACCGGCGGCCCGAACCCCGCCGCGGGCGCGGGTCTCGGTATCTGCGGACTGCTCAAGGGAATCAAGGGCGAGCGCGGCTATTCGAAATTCCTCTACAATATGGCGTTCGGCGCATACAACAAGGGCTTTGAGCAGGAGAACGACCCCTACTCCTGGCTCTCCGTCAACAAGGACAACCGCGACCGCTACCGCGTTGACAGGCTCTGTACCTATCTGTTCACGATCTCTGCGATGCAGGATCTCGTGCGCCTGAACAAGACGAGCAACGACAAGTCGTGGTTCGAGAATATCGACAAGAAGAAGCCGATCCTGCTGGTCTCCGGCGCGGAGGATCCCGTCGGCGAGCACGGCAAGGGCGTGAAAAAGGTCTACGACGGTCTCAAGGCGAGCGGCGCGAACGTCTCGCTCAAGCTCTATGAGGGCTACCGTCATGAGATCCTCAACGACTACTGTCACGACCAGGTCGTCGCCGATATCAAGGCTTTCATCGCATAAGCAACACAATAGTCCCGCAAAATCTGCGGGACTATTCTATTTCCTTTGACACATAAGCCGGGTGCTGATATAATATGGATATAGTATTGACAAGGAGGATCATTTATGAAGGTTTTGATCATCAACGGCTCGCCCCGCAAGGGCGGCAACACCGCCATTGCCCTCGCAGAGATGGAGAAGGTTTTCGCGAAAAACGGAATTGAAACAGAGACCATGCAGATCGGCAATCAGGCGATCCGCGGCTGTATCGCCTGCGGCACCTGCGCCAAAAAGGGACAGTGCGTCTTTGACGATGCGGTGAATGAAGCCGCGCCGAAATTTGAGGAAGCGGACGGTCTCGTCGTCGCTTCTCCCGTTTATTATGCATCCGCGAACGCGACCCTGATCGCGTTCCTCGACAGGCTGTTCTACTCGACCTCGTTTGAAAAGCGCATGAAGGTCGGCGCGTCTGTCGTTGTCGCGCGCCGCGGCGGTCTTTCCGCGACCTTTGACGAGCTGAACAAGTACTTCACCATCAGCTCCATGCCGGTGGCGTCCTCCTTCTACTGGAACAGCGTCCACGGCGGCGCGAAGGGCGACGCGGAGCAGGACGCGGAGGGCTTGCAGTGCATGCGCGCCCTCGCCGAGAACATGAGCTTCTTGATGAAGAGCATCGCGCTCGGCAAGGAGAAGTACGGCCTCCCCGAACAGGAGCCGCGAGCCTTTACCAATTTCATCCGATAAAAGACAGCAAAAATACACGCCGGAGCATTTATGCTCCGGCGTTTTCTTTTACACTTTATACTAAGTTTCCATTAAACGCTTTAACAAATTTATTAACGGAAAATTTCGTAGAACGAGGCGGACGACGCAGACAGGCTGGCGCCTGTCAAGGAGGAAGTTATACGGAATTTAACGCAATAAATGTTAAAGTGTTTTAATGAAACTTAGTATGAGCGGTAATGCAATACTGTAACTGAATTCGGGGCGTATTCGGAAACGCCCGCCCCTCATCAGTCAGGCAAAGCCTGACAGCTTCCCCCCTAGGGGAAGCCTTTTTTAATCTTCAAATTTCTTCTCGTACCACAGCAGGAAGGCGTAGATCGCGTAGACGCGTCCCCAGTACTGTTCCTCGCCGTTTAAATAGCTGTCCCAGAGCTTGTTCAGCTCATTCTGATCAAAGAACTTTTGAGAGGCTCTGCCGAACAGGGTCTGAGCGATCGGCTTGTTGTAGCGCTCGTCAGAAAGCCACTTGCGAACCGGCACCGGGAAGCCGACCTTTTTGCGGAAGGCAACCTCGTCGGGGAGCTTGCTGCTCGCCGCGAGACGGAACACGTACTTATTCTGATCGTTCATGAATTTATATTTGGCGGGGATCCTGCGCGCCACGTTGAAGAGCCTCAGATCGGAGAACGGCGTGTGCAGCTCGATCCCGCAGGCGGTGGAGGTGCGGTCGGTGTTCAGGTAGATATCGCCTTCGAGCCAGAGAGAGATGTCGATCGTCAGCTTCTGCGCGAGCGCGTCCTGACCCTCGACCTCCTTCCACAGCCCGATCACCGGATCGACCGCCCTGACGGACTCGTCGTGGTCGAGCATCAGGGACTTTACATATTCCTCGGACATGATGTGGGAGCAGGTGAGGTAGACCCAGTCGGAGGGCAGCTCGCGCTTGTGGGCGTTGTAGCCGCCGAAGAACTCGTCGATGCCCTCGCCGGAGTAGACGACCTTCGCGTGCTCCGCGACCGCAGAACAGCCGATGGAGAAGGCGACTGCGGAGGCGTCGCCCAAGGGCTGACCCATCTTATCAATGACCGTGGGGATGCGCGCGAAATATTCCTCGGGAGAGATTATCTTGACGTTGAAGTCCTTGTGGAGCACCTCGGCGGTCCGGCGCGCGAGGGCGGATTCATCAAAGCCCGATTCCGCATAGCCGACGGTGTTCGCCGCCTGTGCGTCGCCTGCCGCCAGCAGATAGGAGGAATCCACGCCGCCGGAGAGGAAGGATTCTTTATAGGGCAATTCGGTGTCGGCGCGTTCTTCGCTGAGGATCTGCTCGACGACTTCCTCGATCTCCTTTGCGAAGTCCTCCACGCTCTTGCTCTCGTCCGGCTCGAATATGGGCTTGAAATACTGCTGAACCTGTAAGCCGTTTTCATCGAACACGATCAGGTGACCCGGACGCAGCTTGTACACGCCCTCATAGAAGGTCTCTTCGCCGATCGGGTAGCCGTAGAACAGGTACTGCTGGAGCATGCGGCGGTTGAGCTTCTTCTCAAAGCGCGCATCCGCGACGATCGCGTCGATATCGCCGTCACAAAGCAACTCGCCGTCGACGACCGCATAGAACATCTGCTTCTGACCGACCTGATCGCGGAAGCAGACGGTCTTCTGCTCCTTTTCATCATAGATCACGATCGCGAAAGCGCCGTAGAGATGCTCGGGGAGAGCAAGCCCCCATTTCTCATAGCCTTTGCAGAGGATCTTTTCCTCACGTTCCTCTCTTGAGAGCGGGAGCGCGATCCCAAGCTCCTCACAGAGCGCCTGAAAATTGCGGATATAGCCGCTGAAATACCGTACCTGTGCCATATGCATCTGTCCCTTCCTGTCAAACTTTGTCAAAATTATAACACGTCGCGCGTCTATCGTCAATCTGAATTTGCTGTTGATATACACAAGAAAATCTGCTATACTTTTATTATTGACGTCAAGGAGGCGCTTTATGGATTACAGAAACTATTCCGGAAAATATTATGTGCGTTTAGATAAGGGCGACGAGGTGGTCGCGTCCCTGCCGGCTTTATGCGGGAAGGAAGGGATCGCACTCGCGCAGGTACAGGGCATCGGCGGCTGCGGCGAGGTCACGGTCGGCGTGTTTGACACAGAGACAAAGACCTATCGTGAGGAGACCGTCACCGGCACGCTGGAGATGATCTCTCTCGACGGCAATATCACCGAGTATGAGGACAAGCCCTTCCTCCACGCGCACGCGACCTTCGCCTACCATCGGGACGGAGAGGCGAAGCTCCTCAGCGGGCATCTGCTCAAGGCGGTCATCTCCCTGACGGGTGAGATCGTCCTCACGCCTGCGGACGGTAAGATCGGCAGAAAGTATCTCGACGATCTCGGCATCCGCGTCTGGGATTTCTCATGAGGGAAACGCTATGAAAAGAAGCATCGCTATCCTGCTCTGCGCCGTTTTTCTTCTGACGCTCTGCGCCTGCGGACAGCAAAACCCAACTGCGACCGAAGCGGCTCAGCCCGCCTACCGTCAGGTAAGCTCCGAGGAAGGCGCCGCGCTGATGAAGAGCGAATCGAACTACATCATCCTCGACGTGCGCCGTCAGGATGAATTCGCCTCAGGACATATTCCCGGCGCGATCTGCGTCCCCAATGAGACGATCGGGACGGCAGATATTCCCGAGCTGCCCGACAAGG
Organism: uncultured Ruminococcus sp.; assembly: GCA_902773635.1. Classification (GTDB taxonomy): domain Bacteria; phylum Bacillota; class Clostridia; order Oscillospirales; family Acutalibacteraceae; genus Ruminococcoides. The sequence continues at coordinate 13,059 of CACYFH010000047.1, forward strand.
CTCAGCTCATCCTTGTCTACTGCCGCAGCGGACGCCGCAGCAAGGAAGCCTCTCAGAAGCTCGCCGACCTCGGCTACACCAATATCGTCGAGTTCGGCGGTATCATCGACTGGACGGGAGAGGTCGTCACGGACTGACGACCCTTGACCATATAAAAAGTTATTATTTCAAAGCACATTTCAAAGGAGTTAATAACAGTGAAAAAAAGAATCCTCAGCCTTATTCTGGCATTGATGCTCATTCTGTCCGCGACGGCGGTCAGCATCCACGCGGCGGAGCCGACCCCCATGACGTGGGGTGAGAACGACGTCCCCCTGAGCGAAGACGAGCTGACCGTCACCGAGAGCAACGGCACCTTCTCCGTCAAATGGACGAATCCTCCCACAGCGAGCAAGCTGAGAGTATACGTCATGAACGGCAACTTTGAGGAACCGTATACGCAGGTGCTCGAGCCGATCACCCTCAATTATGCAAAGCCCTTCACCTACACGATCCCCTACACCTACACGACCGCCGAGGGCGAGCTGTACCAGATCGCGGTTGTTGCGGTCGACAGCAAGGGTAAGGAATTCAGCGCGTGCGTCGCCTCCGATCTCGCGCTCAACAGTCAGTTGAGAAGATGGGGCGATAACGAGATCCCCTGGAGCGACGACGAGCTGACCGTCACGGAAAAGAACCACACCTTCTCCGTCAAGTGGGCGAATCCTCCCACAGCGAGCAAGCTGAGAGTGTACGTCAGTAACGGCGTCTTCGAGTTTCCGTATTCTCAGGTGCTTGAGCCGGAGACCTTCAATTATTCAAAGCCCTTTACCTATACGGTACCCTATCGTTACCTGACCGATTACGGCTGCGGCGGCGATCTGTACGAGGTCGCGATCGTTGCGGTCAACAGCAGCGGCGAGGAATTCCTCGCGGGCGTCGCCTCGGATATCGCGTTCGAGTACCCGACGCTCAAAAGCCCGACCGTCACGCTCAGCAACAAGGGCATCGCGACGATCGACACCATTACTGACGCGAGCAGCTACATCCTGAGCCTGTACCGCTCCCCTGAAATGTACAGCGCGGACGAGCCGGAGCTGATTACAACCACGACCGTCCCGAATTCTACGAACGCCGACGGAAGATATCCGAAAACGCAGTCGGTATCTTTTTCCTCCTTCCTTAAAGATGCCGGAACTTATTATATCGAGGCTTACGCCACGAATCCCTCCGCATATTGGCGCGACAGCGCTCCGATCCTGAGCAACAGCATCGATATCGGCGCGAGCGGCGGCTACACCGTCAGCGGTACGGTCACGAGCTTCCTCAGTGCGACCGACAACGTCACGGTCAAGCTGGATGCGGAAATCTCCTCCGCTCAGCCGTACAGTGCTGTGACGACTGTTCGCGGCAACAGCGCCGCCTACAGCTTCTCCAATGTGCCTGCCGGAAATTATCTTCTCACCGTTTCCAAGAATAATCATGTTGAGCGGGTGGAGAAGGTCACCGTTTCCGCCGATAAGAGCGGCGTGAATGTGAAGATCCACCCCATCGGCGACATCAACGGCGACGGCATCGTCAACAGCTCGGATTGTATGCGCGCGAACCTGCAGGCGAAGGGTATCGTACAGCTCAACGATTATGAGAAAAAATGTGCGAACGTTACCGGCAGCGACGATCTCGTCAACACCTCCGACGTTATGCGCCTGAATCTGCACGCAAGAGGGCTCAGCCCCTTGTGGTAAATCCAACCGCAAAAACAGGGAGCTGACCGCTTGGTCAGCTCCCTCAGTTTGTCGAAAAAAATAGTTGTGATCAGTAAGCAAGCGTGAGGTTGAGGTCGGCGTCGACCGTCGCTGTCATCTGTACCGGGATCTTGGTGTTGTCGTCGGTGAAGTACCAGAGAGTGATGTTCGCGACGCCGGGCTTGGTGCCGTAGAAGCCGAACTGATACTGCTGCTGATCGAAGTTGTAGTCGCATCTGACGACGAAGTTGACGTTATCGGTTCTGTAATCCCAGTTGAAGCCGTAGGAGGTCTTGCCGTTGTTGTAGTAGAAGGCGGGGGTGCCGGTCACCTCGGGTACGGGACGCTTGGTGTCGATAAAGACGCGCTCGCCGTTGATGATGCGGATGTTGCTGTTCTCCTGCTTTTCGGTGGCGGGCTGAGCAGCCTTCGGTGCTTGCGTCGGCGCCTGGGTCGCGGCGGGCTTTTCAGCAGTCTTTGCGGCTTGGGTCGGTGCGGTCTTTGCGGCGGGAGCGACCTGAGCGGTGGTGGCAATCGCGGCGGCGGGCTGTGCGGGAGCGGTGTTCAGGTTCTTATGGATGGCGTTGAAGAAGAGGAAGCCGGATGCGATGATGGCGACAAAGGCTAAGCTGATCGCGGCGATGGCGAAGCCCTGGCTCTTTGCCTTTGCGCGGGTGGTGGCTCTTGCGGTCTCGGTTCTTCTCTCGTATCTGTTGTAAGCGTGTTTCATTTTTTGTTCCTCCTGATATTTTGAATGTTGTTGTGTCTTGGATTTTGTTTTCCCTTGACTGTGTCTATAGAATAGCATACCGACTATGACAACATTACAACAAAATACAGTCTTTTTCAGAATATTTTGAAATTTTTTCAAGAATTTCGGATCATCGTATGCAGACAGCAAAAAGGGCTGACCGGATGGTCAGCCCTCGGATGGTTTATGGGATTATAAGTATTTAATGGTGAGGTTCAGGTTCTTGTCGACGGTCGCGAAAGCCTCTAAGGTCTTCTTCACGTTATCCTCGGTGAAGTAGGTCAGCTTGATGTTGGTGGCGCCGGGTTTCATGCCGAAGAAGCCGAACTGGTACTGGTGCCTGTCGAAGTTGTAGTCGCATCTGACGAGGACGTTGTTGTTGCTTGCTCTGTAGTCCCAATCGAAGCCCTTGGAGGTCTTGCCGTCCACATAGTAGAAGGCAGCTACCTTATCGGTGTGGGGTCTCGGGTTCTTGGTGTCTACATAGACGGTCTCGCCGTTGACGATCTGTACCTTGCCGTTTGCGAGGCGCTCGGCGGTGAGGTGCGCTTCATTCAGCGTGATCGCGGACGCCTTCTTGACCGCGGCGGGCGAGAGGTTCGTGGTGGTTGCGATCGCGGCGACGGGCTTGTTCCGGTTCGCGTGGTTCGCGTTGAAGAAGAAGATTCCGGAAGCGGCGACTGCGACCAGCGCTAAGCTGACGACGGCGATGAGGATGCCCTTCTTTTTCTTGCCCTTAGCGGGGGTGTTTGCGGTGGTGTTGACTGCGGTGTTCTCGATGTTGGTGTTGATGTTTTTCATTTTTTTCCTCCTGATATTTAAAGTTATTTTATTTGGTCTCGGTTTGTTTCCCTTGACTGTGGCTATAGCATAACATACCGACTATGACAAGATTACAACAAAAATCAGGAGGTTTTAAAAATAAATAAAAAATTTTCAGAGGGCAATAAAATTACCCCGATGCAAGCGCTGAATTGTTCGCCGGACACTTTTTCTTTTTTATCGGTTGAGATTGCCACAGCCCCTAAAGGGGCTTCGCAATGACGATTTTTATAAAACGTGAAAATCAGCGCGAGAGCAGGTCGTCGAGGATCTCCGCCGCCTGACGGCACAACGCGGCGCAGGGGCGCTTCTGATAATAATGCTCCGTTCTTTCCTCGGGGTCGCCGCCCGCGGTCGTTTTTACGCCGCTGAGAAGCTCGCGGCAGATGATCGAGCCGTTCTGCTCCTTAAAGCGGTTCGTGAATTCCCGCACGCGCGCGTAGTGGGCTTTCTTCCCTTCCCTATCCGTCGGGTCGGAATAGCCCCTCAGCAGTCCGAGCACCATCGCGCCGCCCGATACGGCGCCGCAGACCTCGCGCAGTCTCGCAAGACCTCCGCCGAAGGAGGACGCGAGCATCGCGGCGGTCGTCTCATCGAAACCTGTCAGATCGGAAAACGCGAGCAGGACGCTCTGGGAACAATTATAGCCTTTTTTGAACAATGCTTCTGCTTTTTCACCGTGGTTCATAGGATCACCCCTTGTACGTTCCATCATACACGATTATTCTCTTCCGGTCAATCCGTCAGGCAAAGGAAATCGGGACGTCGCAAGCTTCATCCCCTACAAATAAGGCTCCGAGGATGTCCTCGGAGCCTTTTGAATATGGCTCTATAATAAATGTTGGGGTAACAAATAGAGCCTACAAAGAATAAAGTGAAAAAAAGTAGAGCATATTTGCACCAAATCCGTTAAAATGGAATT
>CACYFH010000048.1 GCA_902773635.1 uncultured Ruminococcus sp.
ATTTTAACGGATTTGGTGCAAATATGCTCTACTTTTTTTCACTTTATTCTTTGTAGGCTCTATTTGTTACCCCAACATTTATTATAGAGCCTTTTTTTATAAATTTTTATTCCGCTATTGAAAGTTGTAAATCTCTGTGTTATATTGAATTTGCCAACAATAACAAATGAATATTCTTTGATTCATGTATATGTGAACTGTATTTGGGGATAGTGTTTTTATTATTCGTATAAATACACTATGCTCTATTCCGACTATCCTTTATACAGTTTCATGTCAAGGATCGTTTGTTATTGTTTGGCGACAATCGGAGCTGCTGTGTTTTTTGGCGCACAGCATCCGTGTTGTGCGTCTTTTATTTTGAAGGAGGAATGATTATGCTGAAGAAAGCCTTATCTCTGGTTTTTGTTCTGGTGTTGCTCGTCTCCTGTCTGCCCTTGTCGGCAAGCGCGGCGGAGGAATACCGTGATTACCGTGATTTGGAAATGACGCTGAGTACGCCCGGCTTGCCGCAGTATATCAAATGCATTTTTCAGTATAATACGGAAAATACCGAGATCGTCAGCGATTATCCGGGCTTTGAGCCGGAGGGCTTCTATTTCCCGATGGCTGAGGATACCTTCGACTATATGTATGATGTGGCGTATCAGGTCGAGGACGGGTTGATCACCTTTGAATACACCCTCAAGCCCGGCTATGATCTCGAATATCTGGAGGATTGTCTGGACAGGACTGCTGCCGCCGAGAGAGCCCCTCTGATCAAACGCGGTGAAAATGTCCGTCATACACTGACTTTGTTTCATGCGGCGGCATGCTTTAAAGTCAGAAACTGGTATGAACTTGATGTATCCTACAAACTGAAGGTTCAGGATATGGTGCTCACGGATGGTACGGTGATGATGCAGGACGGCAATAGGCTCAGTGATGCGTACTCGAGTATTTATCCTTATAATCTGGCTAAGCCTGAAACTCCTGCGCCGGAGCCTGACAGATACCACGAGCTGACGCTCAGTCAGTATCACATGACCTATGATCAGCTTTCTTCCTTTGAGACGATCTATAAGCATCAGGCTGAGGATGGTGCGGTTGACTGGGCGCTCGTGAGAGCTGTGAGCAATTCGCCTGTCGATACGCCCGCCTATTATGAGTTTTGCAACCGCGTTCTTGATATAGAGAACAGTGGCATTCCCTTCACCTTCAACGTCGGTGTTTATAACGCAAAGCGCATGAAAATGTTCGACCTCACAGAATGTAAGGCGGAGGATTACCCCGATCTGGAAGAAGTCTGGACGGAGATCGGCGACGGTCGCCTGATCGGCGATATGGACGCAGACAACAGCCTGACGGTCTCCGACGCGGCGATCATCCAGCGTTGTGCGGCTGATATCACGCCGTATCCCGAGGACGACGTCAATCCTGCCGCGGGGAGCAACCCCGACGCGATAAAGTACTTCTCCGACTTTGACGCTGACGGCGACAGAGGTATTGTCGACGCGACCATGATCCAGCGCTATATCGCGGATATGCCGCACCGTACCGAAGAGTGGAGCGCCTACGAGCTTCCGACCGAAGCGTTTCATACGCCCGACGATCTCTCTATCCCGCGCATCACCGGCTTCCGCAGTCTCGGAAGCGGTATCGAGATCAGCATTGACCCCGTTCCCGGCGCGGAGAAATACCGCTTCTATTTCAAAAATAAGAACGGAAACTGGGAGAAGATGGGGGAGACGACAGGCGCGCCTTTTGTCTCGACCAATGCCGTTGAGGTAGGCAAGACCTATACCTACACTGTCCGCTGTATCAAGGCTGACCTGAGCAGCTTCACCTCTGATTATTACAAAACCGGCTGGTCGTATACCTACGATCCGCAACTCGATACGCCGCAGATCACGCACATCGAAGCGACGAATGACGGCGTGAAGATCTCATGGGCGCCGGTGGAAGGCGCGGAGAAATACCGTGTTTTTTACAGACACGCCGAATACGGAAGTTGGGATCAGATCGGCGATACAGACGCGACAAATTATCTTCATACCGCCGCTTGGGATGGTAGTGAATATTATTATACGGTTCGCTGCCTGAGTAAGAACGGAAATGGATTTGCGAGTGCATATGATCCGGAGGGCGTTCCCTTCCGTTTGAGGCACACGCCGGAGCTTGATAATATGCAGGCAAATCCGGACGGTGTGAGCTTTACCGTCAGAAACATATCTGATCCTATCAGAAAGATTGCGGTTTACCGCAAGGAGAAGTCCGGCTGGAAGCGTATTGATGTGGTTCCGGAGGGAAGCACCTACATTGATACCGATGCCGTCCCGGGCAAGACCTACACCTACACCTGCCGCTGTCTGAGCGACGACGGCTCCTATTTTGTCAGCAAATTCAACAGCACCGGCTGGACGCAGAAGTTCACGGTCGATGAAGTGATCCCCGTTCTGGAATACTATGGTTACTCGGCAGATAACGAAGCGTATATCCATCCGAGGGGCGAGGATAAATTCAACATCCCGAAATTTGCTGTCGAGGTCTGCGACAAATCTGACAATTATCTCTGCACCTTCATCATCGACAGCTACGAAACGTATTTTCTGACAGACGAAATCTTTGAGAAATATAATGAACTGAAGCTCTACTTCTTCGGGCTGGATGAAAATGAAGAATTGCTGACCTATTATAAGGAGGGCGGCTTCTCGTTCAAGAAAGTATTTCCACGCGAGAATCTGCGTGCGGTGAAGCTCGACGACCGCAAGTACCGTTTCCGTTGGGACGCCGGCAAGTCGGGATATTATGAAACCATGTCTAATTTCAACCTGACCGATTTCGATGGAACGCTGATCGACAGCGATCTGATCTATTCCTCGTATTATGACGTGGATCTCAGCGATTACCCTGAGGACAAGGAGTGGACAGCCTACGTTGTCGCAACGGCAGGAGACGGCGTGTCCGTCTCTCAGGCGATCGCGATCGACTTCTGTGAAGCTGATTTTAATTCTAAAACAGAATAATAATGAACGAATAAATCTCCCGGTTTAGGCAACACTAACACCGGGAGATGATTTTATGTCGAAATATAACCTGAAACACGGCAAAAATGAAGCCGAAAAATATGAGAAGCACGAACCGAATCCTGAGACCGCCAGTCCGCTGGGGATCCCGTTCCCCGATCCCGAGGGCGAGGGCGAGTTCATCCCCATGCCGGGAGACACCCGCGTCGGGCATATCGCGCCCAACGGCGTCCTCGTCCGCAATCCGTGGTCGGAACAGCCCGAGGTCAAGCCAGATAACGCCTACACCGACGACAAACAGGACCTCGATTTGTTGATCATGTAGGGGACGACATTCATGACGTCCCGTTGGCAGGCACGTTTATTTGCGGGACGTCGAGGGCGACGTCCCCTACATAATATGCATCACACGCAAAAAGCCCGGAGGGTGTCCTCCGGGCTTGCTTATTGCTTTTGAATTATCAGACGAAATTCTTCTTTCTCGCTACATAAGAGGTATGCAGGAGCTCGTGAGCCAGGTGAGAACCGGGCTTGCCGAGGTACTCGTCATAGATTGCCTTGATCTCAGGATTGTCGTGAGACTTTCTGTAGGGCAGGTTGAGGTCGTCCTCATACAGAGCCTTCGCTCTGAGCGCCTTGAGATCGACGAAGTTGCGAACGTGACCGGGCTGGATGGGCTGGCCGCCGCCGTTGACGCAGCCGCCGGGGCAGCACATGATCTCGATGAACTGGTAGTCAGCCTCACCGGCTCTTACCTTGTCGAGAACGACTGCCGCGTTCTTCAGACCGCTGCATACTGCGACCTTCACGGTCATGCCGGCTACCTCGTAGGTAGCTTCCTTGATGCCGTCGGTGCCGCGAACTTCCTTATAGTCGATCTGCTTGAGATCCTCGCCGGTCAGAACGTCGGCAACGGTTCTCAGAGCCGCTTCCATAACGCCGCCGGTCGCGCCGAAGATGGTGCCCGCGCCGGAGCCGATGCCCATGAGGCTGTCGAACTGGTCGTCGGGGAGATCGGTGAACTGGATGCCTGCAGTCTTGATCATCTTCGCAAGCTCACGGGTGGTGATGGAGATGTCGTTGTCCTGCATGCCGTCACGACCCTGATCGTCACGCTTGATCTCGAACTTCTTCGCGACGCAAGGCATGACGGATACGACAACGATATCCTTCGGGTCAATGCCCGCCTTCTCCGCGTAGTAGCTCTTGATCATCGCGCCCTGCATCTGCTGCGGGGACTTACAGGTGGAGAGGTGAGGAATGAGGTCGGGATAATAGTGCTCACAGAACTTGACCCAGCCGGGAGAGCAGGAGGTGATCATCGGGAGGACGCCTCCGTTCTGGACTCTCTGGATGAACTCGGTGCCCTCTTCCATGATGGTGAGGTCAGCGCCGAAGTTGGTATCGAATACCTTGTCAAAGCCGAGGAGCTTGAGAGCGGAGACCATCTTGCCGGTGACGTTGGTGCCGATCGGCATGCCGAAGCACTCGCCGAGGGTCGCGCGGATAGACGGAGCGGTGTGGACGACAACGTGCTTGGTCGGGTCGGCGATCGCCTTGAAGACCTCAGCAGTGTTGTCCTTCTCAACCAGCGCGCCGGTCGGGCAGACGACGGTGCACTGACCGCAGCTGACGCAGCTGACTTCGCCCAGGGGCTTGTCGAATGCACAGCCGATCGCGGTATCAAAGCCTCTGTTGATCGCGCCGATGACGCCGACGAACTGCTCGTTACAAGCGGCAACGCAGCGGCGGCAGAGGATACACTTGTTGTTGTTGCGGACGAGGTGCAGGGTGGAGACGTCCTCGTCATAGTGGGTCTCAGCGCCGACGAACTTCTGCTCGTCTACGCCGTACTCGAGACAGAGGGTCTGCAGCTCGCAGTTATCGGAACGCGGGCAGGACAGGCACTTCTTGTCGTGGTTGGAGAGCAGCAGTTCCAGGGTGGTCTTGCGGTTCTCGCGGATCTGAGGAGTATTGGTGAAGATCTCAGTACCCTCGCGGTCGATCGGGTATACGCACGCCGCCACTAAGGAGCGGGCGCCCTTGACCTCGCAGAGACACATACGGCAGGCGCCGATCTCATTGATGTCTTTCAGATAGCACAAGGTCGGGATCTTGATACCGAACTTATGGCAAGCTTCCAGAATTGTGGTATTCTTCTCAACGGTATAATCTCTGCCGTTGATCTTGATGTTAAGCATTTCCATTCTCGTATCTCCTTTCCCTTAGCCCTTGTAGATGGACTTGAACTTACATGCGTCGAAGCAAGCGCCGCACTTGATACACTTGGAATGGTCGATCTCATAAGCGGGCTTCTTCTTGCCGGGAGCGACGTAGTCGGTGACGGAGATCGCGCCGACCGGGCACTTTCTGGAGCACAGACCGCAACCGATACACTTGCTCTTGTCGATGGTGTATTCGAGCAGATCCTTACATACGCCGGCAGGACACTTCTTGTCGACGACGTGGGCGATGTACTCGTCCTTGAAGTAGCGCAGGGTAGAGAGAACCGGGTTCGGAGCTGTCTGACCCAGACCGCAGAGGGAATTTTCCTTGATGTAGTGGCAGAGCTTCTCCATCTCGTCGAGCATTTCGAGGGAGCCCTGTCCCTTGGTGATCTTCTCGAGCATCTCGAGCAGTCTCTTGGTACCGATACGGCAGGGAGTACACTTACCGCAGGACTCGTCAACGGTGAACTCGAGGAAGAACTTCGCGATATCAACCATACAGTCGGTTTCGTCCATTACGATCAGACCGCCGGAGCCCATCATGGAGCCGATCGCCAGCAGGTTGTCGTAGTCGATCTGGATGTCGAGGTGCTCAGCCGGGATACAGCCGCCGGAAGGACCGCCGGTCTGTGCGGCCTTGAACTTCTTGCCGTTCGGGATGCCGCCGCCGATCTCCTCGATGATGGTACGCAGGGTAGTGCCCATGGGAACCTCGACCAGACCGGTATGGTTGATCTTGCCGCCCAGAGCAAATACCTTGGTGCCCTTGCTCTTCTCAGTACCCATGGAAGCAAACCATTCCGCACCCTTTAAGATGATCTGAGGAATGTTCGCATAGGTCTCAACGTTGTTGAGGGTGGTGGGCTTTCTGTACAGACCCTTGACAGCCGGGAACGGAGGACGGGGTCTCGGCTCGCCGCGCTTGCCCTCGATAGAGGTCATCAGCGCAGTTTCCTCGCCGCAGACGAACGCGCCCGCGCCCAGACGGATATGAATGTCGAAGTCAAAGCCGGTGCCGAAAATATCCTTGCCTAAAAGGCCGTATTCGTGCGCCTGATCAATCGCGATCTGCAGACGCTTAACAGCGATGGGATACTCGGCGCGGACGTAGATATAGCCCTCAGATGCGCCGATTGCATAACCGGCGATTGCCATAGCCTCCAGTACGACGTGCGGGTCGCCCTCAAGAACGGAACGATCCATGAACGCGCCGGGGTCGCCCTCGTCGGCGTTACAGCAGACGTACTTCTGATCGGCGTCGTTGCCGCGGGCAAATTTCCATTTCAGACCGGTGGGGAAGCCTGCGCCGCCGCGGCCGCGAAGACCGGAGTCGAGCATCGTCTGGATAACTTCCTCAGGGGTCATCTCTGTGAGAACCTTACCGAGAGCGGCATAGCCGTCGTTGGCGATATAATCGTCGATCTTCTCGGGGTCGATAACGCCGCAGTTTCTGAGCGCGACGCGCTTCTGCTTCTCGTAGAAAGCGGTTTTGTTCAGGGATTTGATGGTGTCTTCTTCGACGGTCTCCTGATAGAGCAGGCGGGTAACGATACGACCCTTGTTGAGGTGTTCCTCAACGATCTCGGGAACGTCCTCGACCTTGACCATGGAATAGAAGGAGCCTTCGGGATAAACGACCATGATCGGACCGAGAGCGCAAAGACCGAAGCAGCCGGTGGTGATGACGTTGACTTCCTTGTCAAGTCCCTTCGCGGCAAGCTCTTCCTTGAGCTTCTCAGCGATCAGTAAGCTGTGAGACGAGGTACAACCGGTACCGCCGCAAACAAGCACATTAGAACGATACATTCATGGACCTCCTTATTTCTGGATCGCGCCGATGGTGAACTCGGTGACAACATTGTGGTTGACAAGATGGTCGTTGACGATGCGGGGAACCATTTCGGGAGCCACCTTGACATAGGTGACCTTCTCCTCGCCGGGGATCTCGATCTCTACGACCGGCTCGTACTGGCAGATACCGATGCAGCCCGTCTGGGTGACGGTGACGCTATCGGTCAGGCCGCGCTTCGCGATCTCTTCCGTGAAGGCGTTGAGTACGGGACGTGCGCCGGCGGCGATACCGCAGGTAGCCATACCGACCAGCACTCTGGCGGCGTTAGGATTCTCTTTTCTGAGGTCGAGCTGAGCCTTTGCTCTGTCTCTGATAGCCTTTAATTCGGCTAATGATTTCATAGTGATGCACCTCCATATATGTTTTGGGTATTTTCTTCTAAGTATTGCCCGATCCATTCAAGCACGTCGGGCGTGTCAAGGCTGACGTCTCCAAGCACCTCTCTCAGCTCCCTCGTGTCGAGCGTAAAGCTGCCAAGGTCGGTGCTGTGGGTAAAGACGAAGTCGATCTGCGGATTGCACTGGATCAGGATCTTTACCGTGGAGTCGATATCGCCAAGGGGCGTCATATCCATGTGGGACGGGACATAGATCGCGGTGGTGGTGGTTCCGACATTCTTCTCGCTCTGAATGTTGAAGGAACCGCCCGTCTGCTCAGCGGAGAGCTTGAACAGCGGCACGCCCAGTCCTACCTTGCGCGTGGTGCGCGTGGTGAAGAAGGGGTCGATGACCTGCTGCACCTGTTCTTCGGTCATGCCGCAGCCGTTGTCGGCGATCTCGATCTTCATCCTGTCGTCCTTCTCGCTCTCTTCCACAGTGATGCGGACGAGTGACGCCTCCGCTCTCACGGAGTTCTGGGCGACGTCCATGACGTTGAGGGATAGCTCTCTCATTATGCTCCCTTGTACTTCTTGATGATACCGGGGATCTCGTCGATCGTCAGTCTGCCGTAGACGTCATCGTTGACCGTCATAACGGGAGCCAGACCGCACGCGCCGATGCAGCGGCAAGCCGTCAGAGAGAAGAGACCGTCGGCGGTGCACTCCTCCGCGTCGATACCCAGCTCTTCGGTCAGCTTGTTGAGCACGTTGCCGGAGCCCTTGACGTAGCACGCTGTGCCGAGACAGACGGAGATGTTGTACTTGCCCTTCGGGGAGAGAGCGAACTGGCTGTAGAAGGTCGCAACACCGTAGACCTCGTCCACCGGCACGTTCAGACCCTCTGCGATCATCTGCTGGACCTCGATCGGCAGATAGCCGTAGATGTCCTGCGCTTCCTGCAGTACGGGCATGACAGCACCCGGATCGTCCTTGTGCTTCTCGATGACCTCCTTCAGCTTAGCTTCCTGCTCAGGCGTACCCTGAAAAGGCAGACTGCTGATTTTCTTAAGCATCTTAATTCCTCCTTAGATGAAATTGTGTAAGAGAATTGTTGCAGTAAATTCATTTCTACATACACCTATAATATAGCATAAAACGCTTCAATTGTCTATAAATTAATGCAAATTTTTCGTGCAAAAAGATGTAAAAAACACAGAATTTTACTGGCTTTTTGGTTAGTCTTTGCTAACTTTTTCGCTAATTTTCGGATAAGGAAACATTAGCCTGAGGCAATCCTTCTAAATTTCCGCAGAAGAATTATCTCCTGCAAAACACTTTACCTTTTGCAAGTTTTAAAGCGGTGAAGCGGGATGAGGTTAGGAGTGAGGAGTTAGGAGCTAGGAGTGAGAAGTTAGGAGTGAGGAGTGAGGAGTTAGCAGGACGCCAAGCCTTTCACGATCAATAGGAATCCAAAACGCAAAGCGTTTCCCATAACTCCTCACTCCTCACTCCTAACTCCTAACTAAAAAAGCGCCGCCCTGCTTCTACAGGACGGTCACTTCTCAGTATCTAAATATGCGATCACGGCTTCTCTTGTCAGCTCGGGAAGGGTGAGGGTGTTCTGCGCGTCGCGCATATTCTCAAGGTAATGCGCGTCGGAACAGGTGATGATGTTCATACAATCGAGGATGGGATGCTTTTCTCTAAGCTCAGGCAGGCGGGAGATATCCGCCAGCTCTGCTGTTCGGAACCCGCACCAAGGGTCGATCTCGCCCAGCACGGAGAGGATGGAGAGCGAGTCGCGGTCGATGTGGGCGGGGTAGCAGATCCCGCCGAACTCCTGCGCCTTTCTGTAGGCGTCGTACATGCCGATGAAGGAGCCGGGCAGGAGCAGATCCTCGATCTCGCCGATCTCCTCGTCGTTCTCATTCATGATGACCTGCCGTCCGTAGATCTCCGCCTTGTTCCTGATGTGGATGCGGTTCTCGTCCACATACTGCGAGAAGGCGAGCGCCTTCTCAAGCGTGGGGAAGAGGCAGACCGCGTGGATATCCTCGCTGGTGGTCAGCTCCATCCCCGGGATGACGAGCAGACCGATCTCCTCGCCGACCTTCATCGCCGCCTCACAGTTGAGACAGGTGTTGTGGTCGGTGAGCGCGATGACGTCCATCCCCAGGAGCTTCGCCATGTTGACGAGGTTGTTCGGGGTCATATCCATATCGCCGCAGGGGGAGAGACAGGAGTGCAGGTGCAGGTCGTAGAAATACTGTCCCATATCAGATCAGCTTGCTCAGCTTGACCGCCAGAGAATAGCTGTTCTCCGGGGTGGTGAGGATGTTTACGCCGTGCATTTCGGCTTTCTGACGGGCGTTATCATCCAGCGCGGCGTTCTCCACAAGGATGATGCAGGCGGTGTCCGCAAGGGTCGCGACGGCGATGCTGTTGATGTTGCCCATGACGGTCAGCCACGCGCTGTCCGCGGGCGCACGCCCCATGACCCATGAGAGCAGGTCGCCGATATAGCAGTCCGTGACCTCACGGTCGTAGTCATCCTCCACAAGAGGCGTCAGATTCAGTTGTTCTTTCAGTTCATTAACGGTCATAGTAAACCTCCGGTTTAATGAGGAATTAGGAATTAGGAGTTAGGAATTAGGAGTTAGGAATTAGGAATTAGGAATTCAGGGAAACGCTTCGCGTTTTGGATTCCTATTGTTCAGAGCAAAACGTTTCCGTTTCTTCTATCAATCAGGTGCGGACAGCGTCCGCCATTCATTCCTAATTCCTAACTCCTAATTCCTAATTCTTTTCGCTCTCTTCGCGTCGTTTCATGATATCTTCGTATAGCTTCCGCTGGAACTCGTCCGGGTCGAAGGTATCGTTCTCGAGGAC
>CACYFH010000049.1 GCA_902773635.1 uncultured Ruminococcus sp.
GCGTCATCTTCAATGAAAAGAGCAAGAAGCTCGCGGCGACGCAGGTGGAGCTGGATATGGCGACGGAGATCCAGACGGGCATGCTCCCGTCTGCCTTTCCCGCGTTCCCGAACCGCCCGGAGTTTGACCTTTACGCTTCTATGGATCCTGCGAAGGAGGTCGGCGGAGATTTCTACGACTTCTTCATGATCGACGACGACCACCTCGGCATGGTGATCGCAGATGTGTCAGGTAAGGGAATCCCCGCGTCGTTGTTCATGATGTCCGCCAAGATCCTGATCAACGACCATTCCACGATGGGAGGCACTCCCGCCGATATCCTCGAGAGAGTGAACCAGCGCGTCTGCGCCAACAACGACTCCCACATGTTTGTGACGGTATGGTTCGGGATCCTCGAGATCAGCACCGGCAAACTAACTTCGGCAAGCGCAGGTCATGAATACCCGATGGTCAATATGAACGGTAGGTATGAGCTGTTGAAGGATAAGCACGGTCTTGCGATCGGCGCGATGGATATCGCAAGATACAGGAATACCGAGGTCACGCTCAAAAAGGGTGACAGCATCTTCGTCTATACCGACGGCGTCGCCGAGGCTACCGACGCGAACCTGCAGCTCTTCGGCACGGATCGCACGCTTGAGGCGCTCAACGCGATCCCCGAGGGCACTCCTCAGGAGGAAGTGCTGACGCGTGTCCGCGCCGCTGTCGACGCTTTCGTGAAAGAAGCGCCTCAGTTCGATGACCTGACGATGCTCGGTCTCAAATACAACGGTCCCGCAGAAACGGCAACGGAGGAATAAAATGAAGGAACTGATCATTACAGCCGAAAAGAACAATCTGCCGCAGGTACTGGCGTTCGTGGACGAACAGCTTGAAGCGGTGGACTGCCCGAGAAAATCGCAGATGACGATCGACATCGCTGTCGAGGAGTTATTCGTCAACATCGCAAGCTATGCCTATAACCCGGAGATCGGCACCGCTGTGGTGCAGGTCTCTGTGCATGAGGACCCGCTTTCCGTGGAGATCACCTTTATCGACAACGGCAAGCAGTACGACCCGCTCTCCAGACCTGACCCCGACACCACGCTCTCAGCCAAAGAACGCAAGATCGGCGGGCTGGGCATCTTCATGGTCAAGAAGAGCATGGACAACGTGAACTATGAGTACAAGGACGGAAAGAACATCCTTACCATAGCGAAGAACCTGAATTGATCGCACAGGCTTTTTGTGTGTACCGTTGCGGTTTTATATTATTCTGATCCGGAAAGCTTTATCAAAAGGGATGATGCTATGTTCAAAAGATTGATGATCAGCGTGTTGTCGCTGACGATGGTTTTCCTGCTGGCGCTGAGCGCTTCGGCAGTCGTTGTCGGATACATCCTTGGCGACGCCGACGACAGCGGCGAGGTC
The DNA here is from genome assembly GCA_902773635.1 of uncultured Ruminococcus sp. Taxonomy (GTDB): domain Bacteria; phylum Bacillota; class Clostridia; order Oscillospirales; family Acutalibacteraceae; genus Ruminococcoides. The sequence goes on from CACYFH010000049.1 coordinate 1,411, forward strand.
GATATCGCCGACGTGACGCTCATGCAGCGCGTGATGGCAGAGATGACCGAGGATACAAGCGGCATGATCACCCTTCGCGGAGACGTCGATAAAAGCGGCGAGCTGGAGGTCACGGACGTAACGTGGATCCAGCGCTACATCGCCGAGCTCCCTGTGAGCTATCCGATCGGCGAGCGCGTCAAGCCCGTATATCCGACCGATCCATATGAATTACCCGTCGTATAAAGTATGCAGACCCGAGGCAAGGGTCTCGTGTCTGTTTCTATGAACGAACTTGAAGGTGAGCTTATGAAGATCATCAGCTTGAATGTGAACAACTTCGGCGGCAAGAGTCCCAAGCCGCTTCTCAGCAAATTTCGGCTTCCCGGCGGCGAATATGATTTTCAGACGTGGAACGTGGAGGTCGACGACTGGCGAATCAGTCACCGGGACGCTATCGAGCGCAACGTGCGGGCTATCGCCGCATACCTCAGCGCGTACGACGTCGTTTTTCTCCATGAAGTCGACACGAACTGCGATTCATGGAGACTGCTTCTGGAGACGACGAAGAAATCTTTTGCTTTTGAGCTTGCGAACGGAATGCGCGAAAGCGACGTTCGGAGAGGCAGAAAGAGCATTTCCTGCGTCCTGATCAAAAAGGGTCTCAAATATGAAATGCCTCTCAATAATCCTTGGAATTCCCATCGTCACATCATCCTCGACGTCGGCGGCGTTCGCCTGATCGGCGCGCATATGTCGTACAGTGTGTCCGATTGGAAGATCCTGATCGGGCAGTTTAAGGAGGAGAAGAAGAAGGCGGACGATGTCCTGATTATCGGCGATCTGAATGTTTACGCGCGCGATAGTGACCGCCGGGAGAAGTTTGACGCGCTTCAGAAAGCCGGCGCGGTCGATCTCTGGCTCCGTCAGGGCGAGCCCGACGATACCCCTACGGCGGACACGAACTGCCGTATCGACTATGCCCTCGCGTCAGAGAGCCTCGCGGAAAGAACGCGTATGGAGATTCTGCACGGCGTGAGAGAGGAAGGCTGTACCGACCATTCCGCCGTAGCGGTCACGATTTAATGTAAGGCAACAGCCGGCTCACACCGGCTGTTTTCTTGTGTTACAATATTGAAATCAATATCTTGTGAATTGGAATTATAGCGCGCTCCTTTTGTGATAGAATAGCAGGGACACTTTGAAATGGGGTATATGTATGACCAATATTGCAGAGATCCGGGCGGAGTTCAGCCGCCTGAACGATATGCAGCAGAAGGCGATCTTCCGGACGGAGGGTCCCGTGCTGATCTTAGCGGGCGCGGGCTCGGGCAAGACGACCGTCCTTGTCAACCGCATCGCCTACATCATCAAGGCGGGGCTGGCTCAGCCGTGGCAGATCCTCGCGATCACCTTCACCAATAAGGCGGCGGGAGAGCTCAAGGAGCGTATAGAGGCTGTCGGCGGCGAGGGCGCGGATGAGGTCTGGGCGGCGACCTTCCACTCCACCTGTGCGCGGATCCTCCGAAGGTACGGCGACCGTCTCGGCTTCACGAGCCATTTCACCATCTATGACACCGACGATTCACGCCGACTGATGAAGGAAATCCTCAAACAGCTCAATATAGATGAAAAGTTCCTGTCTCATAAGACGGTGCTCAACGAGATCAGCAAGTACAAGGACAAGATGCAGGAGCCGAAGGATGTCAAGGGTATCGCGTCCTATGACAGCCGCGTCAAATATATCGCCGAGTGCTACGCGATGTACCAGCAGAGACTCCTGACCTCCGACGCGATGGACTTCGACGACCTGATCAACTACACCATCAAACTCTTTGAGCAGAATCCCGACGTTCTGGAATACTACCAGAATCGCTTCAAGTATGTCATGGTCGACGAGTATCAGGACACCAACAAGAGCCAGTACCGCTTGATCAGCCTGCTTTCCCGCAGGAACGGCAACCTCTGCGTGGTCGGCGACGACGACCAGAGCATCTACCGCTTCCGCGGCGCGACCATCGAGAACATCCTCTCCTTTGAGAACGAGTTCAAGGGTGCGGTCGTCATCCGTCTGGAGCAGAATTACCGCAGTACCGGAACCATCCTTGACGCGGCGAACAACGTGATCAAGAATAATACCGAGCGCAAGGGCAAGACCCTCTGGACGGAGAACCCCAAGGGCGAACGCATCGTCCTGCATACCGCGTCGAGCGAGCGTGACGAAGCCATGTTCATCGCAAAAACCATCCTCGACGGCGTAGCGGCAGGGCGCAGCTTCTCGGATTTCGCCGTCCTCTACCGCATGAACGCGCAGAGTAGCGCGGTCGAGCAGTCGCTTTCCCGCTCCGGCATCCCGCACCGCGTGATCGGCGGCCACCGCTTCTATGACCGCGAGGAGATCAAGGACATGACCTCCTACTTACAGGTCATCAACAACCCGCACGACGACATCCGTCTGCGCCGTATCATCAACCGTCCCAAGCGCGCGATCGGTGAGGCGACCATGACCAAGGTTGCGGAGATCGGCGCGGGTATCGGCGAGAGTGTCTACAGCGTCATCCGCCACGCCTCCGATTATCCCACCCTTGCGCGCGCGGCTTCCAAGCTGGAAGCCTTCGCACAGCTCATCGACGGATTTGTGGAAGCATCACAGAGTGGTGATTATTCTCTTGCGGAATTATACAACCTCGTTCTGGAGCATACCGATTATAAGAATTATCTGATTGCGGAGAAGGATGACTACGAACAGCGCATCGAGAATATCGACGAGCTGTCCTCCAATATCATCAAGTTCCAGGAGGACTACGGCGACGACGCGACCCTCGGCGCCTTCCTTGAGGAAATTTCCCTGATGACGGATATCGACAACTATAACGCCGACGCGGACAGCGTGGTCATGATGACGCTCCACTCCGCAAAGGGTCTGGAGTTCCCGATCGTGTTTATCCCCGGTATGGAGGACGGCGTATTCCCCTCGATGGCGACCATCATGGAGCCGGGCGAGCTGAATGAGGAGCGCAGGCTCGCGTACGTCGGCATCACCCGCGCCAAGGAGAAGCTCTACCTGATCAAAACCCGCGAGAGGATGCTCTTTGGCTCGACCACCCACAACCGCGAGTCGCGCTTCGTCTCGGAGATTCCGTCGGAGCTTCTTGAAAAGACAGGCGACGAGAATGTCTTTGCCCGCAAAGCGACGATAGGCGGGGTAGGAGAGAGCAGACAGAGCGGAAGGTTCGACCCCTTCGCGATGAAGAAGTCCGCTCCCAAGACCGCGCCCTCCTCCAACAAGTACGCCGTCGGCAACATGGTGTTCCACAAAGCCTTCGGCAAGGGCATGGTCACCTCCGTCACCCCGATGGGAAACGATACGATGCTGGAGATCGCCTTCGACAAGGTCGGCACCAAGACCCTTATGGCGAACTTCGCGAAAATGGAAATCCTGAATTAACAAAAAGGTCAACAGTAACCGTGTCATTGCGAAGCCCGAAGCCTCCGTCAGGAGGTGTCGCGAACCTGCGTGTTCGCGACAGGCTGTGGCAATCCCCCTGTTGTCAATACCGTTTGAAGTAACGATACGGCTGTACCCTCAATTAATACGCACAAAAAGAGAAAACCTCCGTATGATGTAATGATGGTATCATCAAAAACTCATTGGAGGTTTTACTTATGTCCGAAAACTTGAACGGAAACGCCCGCGACAACGGGGCGCCTGTATGCATCGATGCGCGCCGCGTGTATGACAGCTGCGGCGACAAGGACTGCCTGTCCGACCTGCCCGTCTATCTCTCGTCAGCGTCCCAGACCCTGATCGACAACGCCGTGAACGTTCGCATCCGCAACGCCGAGGTCGCGAACGTGATGCTCGATATCGAGCCGGTGCCCTTCAACCGCGGCTTCTACTCGATCGACATTACCTATTTCTTCGGGGTCACACTCGACGTGTTCAGCTCCCCGAACACCGCCCCTCAGCAGGTGGAGGGTCTCTGTGTGTCCGATAAAAAGGTCATCCTCTACGGTTCTGAGGGCAACGTCCGCGTATTCTCGTCCGACCTGAGCGTCGACGATTACGACACCCAGAACACACCCGCCCGCAGTCTGCCGACCGCGAACGTGCAGGTTGCGAAGCCCATCGCCCTTGCCGTGACTGTGAAGGAGAAGCAGTCCTGCTGCCGCAAGCTCAACCACAAGATCCCGAACGCGATCCTGCAGCGCATCGGCGGCAATATCGCCGAGAACGGCGAGCGCACCGTCTTGGCGACTCTCGGCGTGTTCTCTATCGTCCAGCTGTTGCGGAACGTCCAGATGCTGATCCCGTCCTATGATTTCTGCGTTCCCGAGAAGCAGTGCCAGAGCTCGACCGACAGCCCGTGCGAGATGTTCTCCCGCCTCGATTTCCCGACCGACGAGTTCTTTCCGCCCAACGCGGTCGATTCCGCGCCCGACGGCGGCGGTTGCGGCTGCGGCTGTTCGGAGGAGTAAGGAAAAAGCCCCTTTACGGGGCTTTTTTCAGTTAGGAGTGAAAAGTTCGGATTTGTTCTCGGTTGCTTAGGTTCTCAAATGCTTCTTATGTATATTGAAATCCCAGTTCGTGATCGTCTCGCCGTCGACGATGTAGGCGCGCTCGGCGAGGAGGGCGAGGGGCTCGTCGGAGTAGCTGTCGGAGTAGAACGCCTCTATCTTCGCATCGGGGAACTGTTCGTGAAGTCTCCTGACCTTCTCCGCGTGGTAGCAGTTCTTGCCGGTGTATTTGCCGGTATGGATATCCACCTTCGACGCGATGACCGTGAAGCCCAGCTTCTTTTCCAATGGCTTCAAGAGAAATTCGGGCGAAGCGGAGATGATCAGGTCGTCGGGACGCTTCATCTCAAGATAGAACCGCTTCATCCCGCCGATATGCTTTTCCCAGAATTCCGCGACGTCGCGCTCTCCGTCGCAGGCTTTGAGAAAGGTGTACATCCGCTCCTTGAACGCCGTCTTGTCGCCGATATGGAACAGATAGTATTTCAGCGATACAAAGCCGATGCGGGGGAGATAGAGCAACGCTTTTTTATGCTTTTTCATGCAGAATTTGACGAACGCCATCGTGGAATCGCCGTCAAAGATCGTCTTGTCAAAATCGAATACATTCATGCGGATCGCCTTTCATCAGTAGAAATGCCGTTGCGTCTATTATAGCTTCAAAACGGCATAATTACAACCGAAAACGGCTGAAAATTCATAATTTGTTAATGTATCGCCTTTCTTTCTATGATAGAATATTCTGGATAATAGGGAGGAGAGCGCCTTGTTCGGATATATCAGGATCGACAGAGCCAATTTGCTCGGGAAGGAGTACGACGCCTACAGGGGCGTGTACTGCTCGCTTTGCCGTCAGCTCGGCAGGGATTATTCGATATTCGCGCGCTTTATTCTAAGCTACGACTGCACCTTCTACGCCCTGCTCGCACTCGATCTGTGCGAGGAGACGCCGTGCTACAAGATGGGGCGGTGCCGCTTCAATCCCTTTAAGAAATGCCCCTACGCGAATTCGCAGTCGAAGGCGTTTTCCCTCGCGGCGGCGCTTTCTGTCATCCTTGCTTACTATAAGCTGCGGGATAATCTTCTCGATTCCCCGTGGTACAAGCGCTGGGTGTACCGACTGCTCCAGCCCTTCTTCGCCCGATGGCGGCGCAAGGCGGCGAAGAATTACCCGCAGATCGACGAGATCGTCCGCACGATGCTCGAGCGGCAGATCAAGGCGGAGAGGGACCCCGCCTGCGTGCTCGATCAAGCCGCCGACCCGACCGCGACGATGCTCGCTGAGATGTGCGGCTTGCTCGCGGACGAGATATCTCTCAGAAAGCCGCTTGAAAAGGAGCGCACGCGCCGCATCCTGCGGTCGATGGGCTACTTCATGGGACGGTGGATCTACTTGGTCGACGCCGCCGACGATTACCGCGGCGACAAGAAGCACCACGGCTTCAATCCCTTCCTGCTGAGCGGCATGCCCGAGGAGAAAGCGCTCGCGCCCTATTTGCAGGCGACCCTCAACCACGCGCTCTCGGAGGCGCTCCTGTCCTACGGACTGCTCGAGAAGGGGCGGTTCGACCGCATCATCCTGAATGTATTGCAGAGCTCCTGCGTATCAATACAGAAGAACATTATCAGCCAACTCAACCCCGATGAAGAACAAGATGGAGAAGTAAATGAAAAATCCCTATGAAGTTCTCGGCGTTTCCATGAACGCGACTGATGAAGAAATCAAAACCGCATATAAGAATCTTGCGAAGAAATATCACCCCGATAATTATACCGACAGCCCGCTCGCCGATCTCGCTGAGGAAAAGATGAAGGAGATCAACGAGGCTTACGATACCATCAAGGATCAGCGTAGGAACGGCACATCCGGCGGCTACGCAGGCGGCGCTTCCGGCGGCTATGCAAACGGCGCAGGCTACGGTGCAAATACCACCCGCAGCTCCTATCCCGACGTGCGCCAGTACATCATGAGCGGTCGTCTGGACGACGCGCTCGAGCTGCTCAACGGCGTCCCCGAGGGCACGCGCAACGCGGAGTGGTACTTCCTCATGGGCATGGTCTACTCCCGCAAGGGCTGGAGCGATCAGGCGTACAACTACTTCCAGCGCGCCTATCAGATGGATCCCGGTAACGCGGAATTCGCCAACGCCTTCAACGCCGTGAACAACCGTCGCACCTATTCCAACCCCGGCTACAATACCGGCGATAACATGGGCTGTTCTGCGTGCGATATCTGTACCGGCATGATGTGCGCGAACTGCCTGTGTAACTGTTGCGGCGGCGGGTGTCGATGATGAAAACCTCTGTGAAAGTATCCCTGGGCGGCGTCGTTGCCGCCCTCGGTCTTGTCTTGATGCTTTTGACCTCGGTGATCCCCTTCGGTACCTATGCTTTTCCTGCCTTCGCGGGGATACTCTTAGTGCTGATCGTGTTCAACCTCGGCTACGGCTGGGCGTTCGCGGTCTATGCCGTGACGGCGGCGCTCTCCATGCTCCTCGTCACGGATAAGGAAGCCGCGCTGTACTACACGCTCTTCCTCGGCTTTTACCCGATCCTCAAGGGGCTGATCGAGAGACTCCGCAGAAAGCCTTTGCAGTATGTGATCAAGCTCGCGCTGTTCAATATCTGCATGATCGGCGCGTTCTTCCTTGGCGTGGCGGTGTTCTCCATCCCGAAGGAGAGCTTCAACCTTTTCGGCGTGTATCTGCCGTGGGTCTTTCTGATCATCGGCAACGTCGTTTTCGTCATTTACGACCTATGTGTTACACGGCTTGTAACCATTTACAGGCTGAAATGGCATGACAGGCTCAATAAAAATACAAAGCTGTAACGATGATTGATTTCACCTCGAGAAAATAGTAGAATAATAAAAGATTAATCGGTTGAGATTGCCACGGGATAAATCCCTCGCAATGACGATTTGATATTCAGTTGAGATTGCCACGGGATAAATCCCTCGCAATGACAATTTTTCAGAAGGGCGGTGATCGCATGAATAAGAAGAGAAAACGTATCAGAGCGGCGGTGTCGCTGCTGCTGGTCGCGCTCTTTGTCGTCTGTCTGATCGCGGTCGCCGTACCGAGATATGACGCAGTGGAGCTGAGCGGGGAAGAGGAGCTCGCCGAGACCGGCGCGTCTCACCGTTTGGTCGACCTTTCCGCGATCTCCGCGCCCGCGGGCTTTGAGCTGAGGACAGGTATCAAGGGTGTGTATGCGGACTGCAGAACGCGCTACATGAGCATCAACGAGCGCAGTCTTATGACCGTGCTCGACAGCTACTCCCATACGGTCAACGGCAGAGCGGACTTTTCCACTACCGACAGCCGCGTCGCCGAGGTCTCCGACAGCGGCATGATCACCGCGCGCGGAAACGGTATCGCGACCGTCACCGCGACCGACCGCGTGACAGGGAGCTCCTGCGACTGTACCGTGTACGTCGGACGTGAGGTTGCGCCCACTCAGGCGCCGACCGTGAAGCCTACCGACGAGCCGACCGAGCCCGCTCCTACCCAGGCTCCTACGCAAGCGCCGACGAAGCCTGCTCCGACCCAGGCTCCGACCCAAGCGCCTACCACTCCCGCTCCTACTCAGGCGCCGACTACGCCGACAACTGCGACCCTCTCTCTCCGCACGACCTCTGCGACCGTTTATCGCGGGAGCTATTTCCATGTCGTTGCGGATTCCAATACGACCGTGAGCTTTTCCAGCTCCGACACCTCCGTCGCGACCGTTGACAGCAACGGTATCGTGACCACCCTCGCGAACGGCTCCGTCACCATCACCGCCAAGGCGGGGGATAAGACCGCGACCTGCAAGCTGAACGTCGTCACGGGCAACAGCGTGTACATCTCTCACTCCA
>CACYFH010000050.1 GCA_902773635.1 uncultured Ruminococcus sp.
GTGAAAACCGACCTCGACACCGAGCTGAACATGATCGACGTGAATATCCGCGCCGTCCATATCCTGACCAAATTATTTGTCAAAGATTTCGCCGCGCGCGACAGCGGCTATATCCTCAACGTCGCGTCCTCAGCGGGCTTCATGCCCGGGCCGCTGCTCTCCACCTATTACGCGACGAAGAACTATGTCCTCCGTCTGACGGAAGCGCTCTATGAGGAGCTTCGCAGGAAAGGCAGTCGAGTGAAGGTCTCTGTCCTCTGTCCGGGACCCGTCAACACTGAGTTCAATCAGGTCGCGAAGGTGAAGTTCGCCATCAACGGTATCTCCTCCGAGTACTGCGCCCGCACCGCGATCAACGGCGTCCTGACCGGGAAGCTGGTCATCGTCCCCGGTACGGTGCTCAAGGCGGGGCTCTTCTTCCGCCGCTTTGCGCCTGAGAAAACCCTTCTCCGTCTCGCCTACAACTTCCAGAGAAGGAAGAACGAGAGATAAGCTTGAATCAGCGTGAAATCCTCTCCCATCAGCTCTCACCTGAGCCGATAGGAGAGGATTCTTTTGTTTATTGCGAAAAAGTATAGCAATTGCATGAAAGGTCGTGTATAATATAGATTGACCCGAAACAGAAAACTCCGTTTTTGAGATCGTCTAATCCGCCGTGTCGCAGCGGCATATCGGATAAAACAAAATATTCAACAAAGGAGAGAAAAGAATGGGAAATACGTTTTTCTTTGAATGGGAAGTCGCGCTGATGCAGTGGATCCAGTCGTGGCTGGGTCCTGTCGGCACGGCGATCGCGTCCGTGTTCAGCGAAATGGGAGAACAGCTCGTGTGCGTCGCCGTACTGGGCTTTCTGTACTGGTGCTGGGAGAAGGAATACGGCAAATACGTCGGACTGAACGTGCTGGTGGGCATCACCCTCAACCCGATGGTCAAGAACATCTTCCTCAGACGCAGACCGTACTTCGATCACGCGGGGATCAAGTGCCTCAAGCCCGTGGAAAAGGGCGCCGATATCTATGATATCTCCGCACAGGGCTATTCCTTCCCAAGCGGTCACTCGACGAACGGCGTGACCCTGTACACCTCCCTCGGACGCTATAAGAAGAATACGATCTTGATGATCATCGGCATCATCGCACCGCTTCTGGTGGGTATCTCGCGCTTTTGCGTCGGCGTACATTATCCGACGGACGTCGTCTGCGGCTGGGCACTGGGTCTGATCGTGATCTTCCTCGTCCCCGCCTTACAGCGCGCTATCAAAAACCGCTGGATTTTCTACGGTCTGCTGGTGCTGATCGCCCTTCCGGGATGGTTCTATTGCAAGAGCGCCGATTATTACACCGCCTTCGGTATCCTTGTCGGCTTCATCGTCGCGGTGGAATTCGAGGACAGATTCGTCAAATTCGAGAATACGCGCAACGTCCTGCGCTGCATCCTGCGTCTGGTGCTCGGCGTCGGCGTTTATTTCGGACTGAGCACGCTGTCCAAGCTCCCGTTCAGCAAGGACTTCCTCAACTCCGCTACGATGGCGTCCTACGCGGTTCGCGCGGCGCGCTACTTTGTGATCATTTTCGTCACCATCGGCGTGTACCCGCTGATCTTCAGGCTCGGCGACCGTATCTTCAAGCGTAAAAGCTGAGCCGTAAATCGAAAGGGGAGAACAGAAGATGAAAGAATTCTATGAGCCGCTGCTTTACTTATCCACGCCCGATCATCCTAACACGATGAGCGTGATCGCGGAGCTGAAGGAACCGATCGACGGCGATATCCTGCGGGACGTCGTGCAGGAGCTTTCCGTCCGCTATCCCTATTTCTATGTGCAGGCGGTCGCGAGGGACAACGACATTTACCCCGAGCCGAATCCGCTCCCTATGACAGTGCGTAACACATGGGAGCCCATCAACTTCAATTCGCAGGCGTCGAATTACCAGCTTGCGGCGTGGAAGTACGAGGGAAAGCGCGCGGCGTTTGAGATCAGCCACTCGCTGACGGACGGCGCGGGCGTGTTCCCCTATATCAAGAGCGCGCTGTATCTCTATCTGACCCGCAAGACGGGCGAGCAGCTTGACCCTGCGGGCATCCACCTGCCGGGGGAGGAGATCCCCGCATCCGAGACCGGGAATCCTTTCGCCGCTCTGGATATTGACGCGGCAGAAGAACCCTTGTACCTCAAGCCGCCGACAGAGGACTTCTATCGGGTAAAGGTCGAGGGTGACGCAAGCAAGCAGGTACACCACATCATGCTGGAGGAATCCGAGCTGATCCGGTATTGCAGGGATTTTGACGGCAGTCCGAACGCCATGATCGCCGTGATGCTCGCGAGAGCCGCCAGAAAATATGACCCCGAGAACGAAAAGACCGTCAGCGTCTCCGTGGCGATCGACCACAAGGCGATGCTCGGCGCACGCGAGAATTATCGCATGTTCGCGAATGTCATCGAGCTGGATTTCCCGAAGAGCAGACCGCTTGACGACCTCATGAAGACCTGCACGATGGCACGCGGACAGATGATGCTCCAGGCACAGCCGGAGAACTCTCTCTGGGCGATGAAACAGCGCAAGCTGACGTACGCAAAGCTGGGACAGCTCCCCTTGGAATTCAAGCTGGGCGCTCTCGCAAAGACGGCGGGTAACGTGCGCTGGACCTTCTCCGTCTCCTATGTCAACAGCCGCACCTTCGGCGCGCTTGACCCGTATATCGAGACGTTGTATGCGGTCGCGGAGCCGGGCGTGTTCGACATCGGCTGTGAGATCACCTGCATCAACCGCAAATTCTTCCTGACGCTCATCGAGTCCTTCACGGCGGACAGGTTTATCGACATCTTCCTCCGGGAGCTTTCCTCCGTTGGGATCGCGTATGAGGTGGTGCGTAAGGAACCTCTGCGCCTGTGCGGGATAGAGCCGTTTCAAGGCTGACAGAATGGGTATAGGAGTAAATAGCGTTGAATCATAAGAATTACGCAAAAACAAAACTTGCCTGCTATCTGGGCTTCGTCACACAGGCGATCTCGGCGAACTTCGCGCCCCTTCTCTTCTTGACGTTCCATGATGCCTACGGCATCTCGTTCTCCGAGATCGCGATGATATCCGTCGTGTTCTATGTGACACAGCTCGTCGTTGATATCGTATGCGTTAAGCTCGCGGACAGATTCGGCTACAGAGCGTGTATCGTCACGTCGGAGATCACCTCGGCGATAGGGCTTGCGGGTCTCGCCTTCGTGCCCGACCTGTTCTCAAATCATCTTTTGGGCATTTTGATCTGCGTGGTGGTCTACGCGATCGGAAGCGGGCTGATCGAGGTGCTGTGCAGTCCGATCATCGAAGCATGCCCCTTTGAGAACAAGGAAAAGACGATGAGCCTGCTCCACTCCTTCTACTGCTGGGGCGCGGTGGGCGTGATCGTCGGCTCTACGCTGTTCTTCTCCGTTTTCGGGATCGCGCATTGGCGGATATTGGCTCTCTTATGGGCACTGATCCCGCTTTATAACGTGATCAATTTCGCCGTATGCCCGATCGAGCCGATCGTAGAAGAAGGCAAGGGCATGACGATAAAACAGCTCTTGAAAACCAAGAGATTCTGGCTGTTCATCATCCTGATGATCTGTGCGGGAGCGTCCGAGATCACGATGGCGCAGTGGGCTTCCGCCTTTGTGGAGTCGGCTCTCCATGTGTCAAAGACCTGGGGCGACCTCGCCGGACCCTGCGGCTTCGCCGTGTTCATGGGACTGAGCCGCGTGCTGTACGGAAAGTTCGGGGAGAAGCTCGACCTTTCCGTATTCATGATCATATCGGGCTCTTTGTGCTTCGTCAGCTATCTCCTGACGGCGCTCGCCAACATCCCCTTCATGGGGCTTATCGGCTGTATGGCATGCGGCTTCTCGGTCGGTATCATGTGGCCGGGCTCCATCAGCATTTCGTCAAAGACTATCCCGACCGGCGGGACAGCCATGTTCGCGCTTTTAGCGTTGGCGGGCGATATCGGCGGCACACTCGGCCCGGCGGTCGTCGGCAATGTTTCTCAGCTCTCCGACAACAATCTGCAAGCCGGCATCCTCGGCGGGATCGGTTTCCCTCTGATTCTGGTCATCTGCGTCGTCATCGCGCGTCGATGGAACAAAAATAGAATGTTATAAGAGACAATAATACCCCCATAACAAGCTGACAGAAGCAGTCCGCCTGTTATGGGGGCTTTGTGATATCCGTATTTGCTCTTGATCAATACACCGTCATCAGCGGATTGAGGTTCGCTCTCTGGGCTTCGGCTTCCTCGATGAAGCGCGTCGCCTTGAAGCAGCCTGCGACAACGCTGTCGGCGGGATCGCGCGCCACGCGCACGAAGATGCCCGTTTCCTTCTCGATCAGCTCCGCCATGCCGCGCATCTGCGCGAGACCTCCGGTGAGCACGATGCCGTCGGTGTGGATATCGCCGAGCAGCTCGGGCGGGGTGTCCTCCAGCACGTCGATGACCGTGTTCACGATGGTGTTCGTGATATCGGAGAAGCATTCCGCGATCTCCACCGCGTTGACCTCTACGGCACGCGGCAGACCGCGCAGGGAGTCGCGCCCCTTCGCGCGGAAAACGCTCTTTTCATCGGGGTCGAGCACACAGCCGATGCTCTCCTTGCAGTTTCTCGCCATCGCCTTGCCGATGATCAGCCCGTGCTGACGACGGATGTATTTGATGATCTCCTCATCCATCGCGTTGCCCGCGATCTTGACCGTCTTGCTGACAGCCATACCGCCGAGCGACATGACCGCGGCGTCGATCGTGCCCGCGCCCATATCCACGACCATCGCGCCGTGAGGGCTCATGATATCCAGCCCTGTGCCGAAGGCGGCTGCCTTCGCCGCTTCGATCAGCAGGACGCGCCGCACGCCGAAGCTCGAGATCGCGCCGACGATCGCGCGCTTCTCCACCTCCGTGATCTCGCCGGGAATGCAGGCGACCACGCGCGGCATCACCACGCGGCTGGTGCAGACCTCGCTCAGGAAGATGTTGACCAGCTCCTCGACCAGTCCCGATTCCGCAATCACGCTCCCTTCAAGCGGGAACACGACGTCGATCCTTGCGGAGGTCTTGCCGAGCATCTCATAGGCGTCTCTGCCGTAGGCGAGTATCTCGTTATTCTCTTTATTGAAGGCGATGACAGAGGGCTCGTCGATCGCGTTTTCCTGATCGTTGATTCTCAGCCGCGCGTTCGCAGTACCCAAGTCTAAGGCTATATCCATGTGCGTTCTCCTTTATGTGAAATATCAAGCTCATTATATCCGAAATCATTCTCTGTTGCAAGCTAATCGTAATAATTCCGCGCGGCGGCGAGGGTCGCACAGCAGAGCGTCTTGGGTCTCGCGCGGTTGATGATCCGACAGCACTTACCGAGCGTGAACCCCGAGGTGACGATATCGTCGACGATCAGGATGCGCTTCTGGTGGATCTCTTTGTTGTTGATGACCTGAAACGCGCCGTCGAGGTTGTGCTTGCGCTTTGCGTATTTCAGCGTATGCTGTTTCTTCGTTTTCTTGATCTTCTCGAGCGTCTCGAGATAGGGGAGATTCAGCAGCTTCCCGACCGCCTTCGCGATCAGCTCGCTCTGGTTGTACCCGCGCTTGATCCGGTCGGTCTTGTACATCGGGACGGCGGTGATGAGGTCGAAGGCGCCCTCTCCGTACACCTGTTTGATATCGGCGGCGAGGATCACAGCCATCTGCGGGATGTACTGGGTGCGCTCAAAGAATTTGAGGTTCACGATCGCGCGCCGCACGCTTCCTTTGTAATGAAAAGAGGATAAGCACCGAAAGCCCAGCGCGCCGCCGGTCAGCGGTCTCTGCCTTTCTTCGAGCCTATTCAAACAGCTCTCACAGGCGATCTCCTTCGGCTCGATCAGGTTGTTGCAGTAGGGACAGCGCTCCGGGAAGATGAGCGCTTGAAGATAGTATAAAAAGTCCGTCAACGGTATGTCAGTCATTCTCGTGTCAAAAAGGTCAGCAGTCCCGTGTAGCGCAGGATGCGGCGGTTGTTCTCTACCATGTATTGCAGGGCGTTCGCATCGCCCACGATGATCAGCATCTTCTTGGCTCTGGTGACGGCGGTGTACAGCAGATTGCGGTACATCAACTGGGGCGCGCCGCGAAACATCGGCATCACCACACAGTCGAATTCATTTCCCTGACTTTTGTGCACCGTGCAGGCGTAGGCAAGCTCCAGATCGCCGACGGAATCGCTGTCATAGGTCGCGATCCTGTCGTCAAAGCGCACCTTGTAGACTTTGGAGGCATTGTTGACCTCGATCATCACGCCGATATCGCCGTTGAACACGCCCTCGCCGAATTCGCCGTTCTCCCTGTTCCAGGTGATGTCATAGTTGTTGCGGCTCTGCATGACCTTGTCGCCCTCATTGAGGGTATAGAAGCCCACCTTCACCCCGCGGGAAGGGTTCGGATTGATCAGCGCCTGCAGGCGGTTGTTCAGCTCATAGGTGCCAAGGATGCCCTTGCGGGTGGGGGAGAGCACCTGAATGTTATCGAGCAGATTGTAGCCGTAGGCGTTTTTCAGCCGACGCGCACACAGGTCGCCGACCGTTTCGGCGATATGCTCCTGAGAGCGGTCGGGCATGAAGAAAAAGTCGTTGTCGCGGATACGCAGATCGGGCGTCTCTCCGCGCACGATGCGGTGCGCGTTCATGACGATCAGGCTCTGCATGCTCTGGCGGAAGATCTCCGTCAGGGTGACGACCGGGATGGTGTTCGACTCGATCAGATCGTGCAGCACGTTCCCGGGACCGACGGACGGCAGCTGGTTGGAGTCGCCGACCAAGATCAGACGGCAGGACAGCGGCAGCGCGCGGAGCAGGGACTCCATCAGCCCGGTGTCGACCATACTGACCTCGTCCACGATCAGCGCGTCTGTGTTGAGCATATCGCGCTCATTCTTGCGGAAAACCGGCTGATCCTCGATATCATAGCTGACCTCGAGCAGACGGTGGATGGTTTTCGCTTCCTCACCCGTGACCGAGGACATCCTCTGTGCCGCGCGTCCGGTGGGAGCGCAGAGCTGTACCTTCTGACCGTTCTCCTTGAGCAGTCGGATGATCGCGTTGAGGGTGGTCGTCTTGCCGGTACCGGGGCCTCCGGTGAGGATCAGCAAGCCCTTCTCCAGCGCTTCACAGATCGCTTTCTTCTGCAATTCCGCGTACTCTATCCCGTCTCTCTCCTCGATCGCGGCAATCTTCTCCTCAGCTCCGCCGATGTTCATGGCGGGATAGCGCAGGAGCATCTGAATCCGCGCGGCGATGTAAGTCTCGCTGTCGTACATCGAGGGCAGGAAGATGAATTCCTTCTCATGGATGACGTCACAGATCAGAGAATTGTCGTCGATCATTTCTTCCAATGCCGCCTGACAGGAGAGCGGCTCGATCTCCAAAAGGGAGGCGGTCGTTTCCGTCAGCGTTTTCTGCGGCAGACAGGTGTGACCGTTGTAGGTGTTGTGCCGGAGAACATAGGACAGCGCCGCGCGCACTCTCAGCCGCGCGTCCTTCGGCGTATCGTGAGAGAGCGCCATGAGGTCGGCGGTCTCAAAGGAAACGCCCAAGCCTTCCTCGCACAAGAGATATGGGTTCTCCTCGATCCTCGCGATCGCGTCGTTTCCGAGCTTCTTCCAGATCTTCACCGCCGTCGCGGAGGTGATCTTGTAGGTCGCGAGGTACACCATCAGCTCGCGGATGCCGAGCATGCTTTTGAGCTGTTCGCTGATCTCCTGCGCCTTTTTCAGGGAGAAGCCCTTGAGCTTCGCAACCCTCTCCGGCTCATTTTCCAGCACGTTCAGCGTGTCCGCGCCGAATTCGAGGACGAGCCTTCTCGCCGTAGAGGGGCCGATGCCCTTGATCGTGCGGCTCGACAGATATTTGAGGATGCCGTCGAGGTTGTCCGGCATCGTTCTCTCGTAGGCGGTAAACGCGAACTGCGCGCCGTAGGTGGGATGATTTTTGAACACGCCGAACAGCCGCACCTGCTCGCCGACGCTGATCATCGGCGCGACGCCCGTCGCGGTCGCGAGGGAGTCTCCGGTGTTCAGTTCCAGCACGGTGTAGCCGTTCTGCTCGTTATGATAGATGATGCTCTCGATCTGACCCGTCAGCTCGAGAAGCTGTTCGTTATCAGTCATTGACATAATACCTTCTGTTGTTTTTGCCGACGCCGAGCATGACCTCCGCCAGTCCCAGCCCCGAGAAGCGTGAGAACATGCCCAGCGTGATCTCCCCGCCCAGCAGGGTGACTTCGTCGTCATAGCTGACGTCCTTGTCGACCTTAACGCACATCATGTTCATGCCGACCGAGCCCACAACGGGACAGAGCTTGCCGTTTATCTCCACGACGCGGCCGGTGTTCTGATGTCCGATGCCGTTGTTGTAGCCTACCGGCAGGACGGCGATGCGGATGTTCTCCTCCGCTTCATAGCTCGCCGAGTAGCCGATGTGCTCGCCCGCCTTCACGTCCTTTAGCTGGATGATGCGCGTCTTGACGGAGATCGCGGGTCTCAGGTCGATCTCCACGTCGCGGATGGTCTCGCTGAGGTTGTATTTCTTCTGAAAGTGCTTGTCCCTTGCCGCGCGGAGCTTGTTCTTCATGCCGCCGCCGTAGCTCTCGGGCGCGATGTTGTAGCCGTACATGACCAGCCCCATGCGGATCGCGGTCGCGATCTCCTCCTTCGGATGCGCCATCATCGCGATGCCGCTGCCCAGATGCACGAGCGGGATCTTGCTCAGATCGAGCAGGGACGTCAGCTCCTTGAACCTCGCCGTCTGCGCGTCGTAGTAGGGGTCGAACACGCCCGCCGTCGCGTAGTGCTGGTACACGCCCTCGAGGGTGTGGGCGGACTTGTTGATCAGCTCCGCCGCCTTTTTCACTTCCTTTTTGTCCTTGAAGCCCAAACGGTTGAAGCCCGAGTCGATCTGCAAATGCAGCGGGAAGCTGTGCTTCACGGGACTTTTCAGGAATGTTTTCAGATATTCGAGATCGGGGATCGCGAGGGTGAGGTTCAGCTCTGCGGCGTCGTCGATACGGCTGAACGCGACCGGCTGTAAGCAAAGCAGGGGGACGGTGCGGTTGAACTTTCTCAGCTCCTCCGCTTCTTCAAGCGAAGACACAGCGAAGTAGCGGATGCCGCCTTCATACAGCGCGTTCACGCTCTCGTAGCCGTGACCGTAGGCGTCGCCCTTGACGATGCCGATGTGCGTGCCGTAGGCGGAGTATTTCTCCGTCAGCGCCTTTGCATTATGCTTTAAATTGCTCAGATTGATGACGGTATAGGTGTCGGTCATAGTGATCCCTCCGATAGTTACATATATTTATCTTATTATACCATAGCGAAACGCCCTCTTTCTGCCAGTGGGGAATTTTGAAGGAATAATGTCTCTTCGACGAATCAACAGAAAACCACTAACTACCAACCACCAACAAAATTGTTACATGTAGGTTTACAATAGAGTCGTTACAATAACAAGTAAAAAAAGAATAGCAAATAGGAAGATCCTGTGTTACAGTTAGTTCGCTTACAACAAAACTCT
>CACYFH010000051.1 GCA_902773635.1 uncultured Ruminococcus sp.
ATTAACGCTAAACAAGCGACAGCTTCTTAGCCATCGCTTGTTCTGTTCTCTTATTCTGTTTTATATTCGGGTTTACCCCAACTATTGACAGAGAGCCAATTTTTAATAAATTTGCGGATCGAAGCACGAAAAAACAAGTGCAACCAGAAAACAAAAATCAGATCAAGATCATCTATGATCCTGCATGTTTATGCTGAATCTACAAATAAATCTTAATCTGATTTAACATTTTATATTCTGTTTTGAACGCTTACAGATTCAGGAAATCCTTGCGGTAATTTACGCCGAAGAACTCTGCAAGCTCGACCATATTCTTATCCTGAATGGTGTTGATGCGCGGCAGGTGAGCGGTGAGCATGTAGATCTGCGCCGCCTTCTCGACGGTTTCGATCAGACCGAAGGTCTCGTCAAGATTCTTGCCCGCGCCGTAGATGCCGTGGAGCGACCAGATAACGAGACGGAACTCCTTCATCTTCTCAGCGGTCGCCTCACCGATGGAGTTGGTGCCGCAAAGCATCCACGGCAGGATACCGACGCCGTCAGGGAACACGACGATGCACTCGGTACACATCTCCCAGAGGGTGTGGGTGAACTTCTTCTCGTCCAGCTCGTGGACGAAGTTCATCGCGAGGGTGTTGGTCGGGTGTGAATGGATGACGACCCTGTTTTCGGGATCAACGCTCAGACGCGCCATATGGCTCATCAGGTGAGCGGGAAGCTCCGAGGTGAAGCGTCCGCCGTCCTTGTAGCCCCAGAGCAGCTCGGCGGTGGTGCCGTCCTCGGCGATACGGATGATACCGAGGTTGGTCTCAGGATCGCCCTCGACGTTCTTGAAGTATTTGCCTGTACCGGTGACGATGAAGATCTTGCCGATCAGCTCCTCGGCTTCAAAGCCCGTCGGGATGGTGCGGATCACATGATTCAGGTCGAGGTACTCAGCGACCTCCTTTTCATCCAGCATATAGCTGATGTTGCCGCCGTTGCGCTCATCCCATCCGAGACGGTACATATTCGCGGTAGTACGCTTCATTTCCTCCACAAAGGGAGCGGTAAAAATGTCTTTCATATACTTTCTCTCCTACTTATCTCGTAATGATATCAACAGGTACGTTGAAGATCTTCGCGACTTTCAAGATCGTGTCGATATGTCTGCCCGAAGCCGCCGCCATGTGGTGGGTGGGGCCGGCTTCCGCCCAGCGGTTGTTGAATTCTCTCGCACCGCAGCTAAAGCGGGTACGCATATTGGTGTCGCCGAAGGTGAAGATGGGACCTTCCTCGTTCACGCCTTCCGCAACGACGAACTTGAAGTTTCCGTCCTTATCCTGAGTGATGCCGAGATAGGTCACGGGACCTAAATGCGGATAGAACTGGGTCAGATAACCGCCGCCGGTCTTGCCGTGGAACACGGGTACGATCTTCATGGTGGGCTTCTTCGCGGAGATACACGCATCGCCCGAGCCGGAGTGGCCGATGATACAGATATCCTCGTTGAAGTCGATGGAGTACATCTCAGAGAGCTGTCCCATTCCTGAAATAGTCTTGAGAATACTCATCGCCATACTTACCTTGATATCGCCCTCGACCGCGCAGGCTACGCCGTCCTTGATGAGCATGGAGAACGCGGGAATGAGCATAGAGTCGAGCACGCCCGCC
Source organism: uncultured Ruminococcus sp. (assembly GCA_902773635.1). Taxonomy (GTDB): domain Bacteria; phylum Bacillota; class Clostridia; order Oscillospirales; family Acutalibacteraceae; genus Ruminococcoides. Next base: position 1,654 of record CACYFH010000051.1, read on the forward strand.
TTTCCCTGTGCAAAGCCGTCATAGTGAGAAGCGATAAAGGCGATCTTCTCGTCCTTGACCCACTGTTCAAAGGCGACGACGTACTTCGCCATCTCCCAGACCTCTTCGATAGAACCGCCGCCCTCGATATCAAAGGTATCAAGGATATCCTGCGCCTTTGCGCGGATGACATCCTCGTCGGTGATATCATCGGCGATCGCCCACATCTTCTCCCAATCGAATTGCTTGGTATACAGCCACATTCTGTGGTAAAGATTGGTTTCATCAATATACAGATCCATCATACCGGGATAGGGACGACCGATCTGAGCAAGGTTTGTATCTCTGAATCTTCTGCGCACCTGCGCCGCCTTGCACCAGTCGGCGATCTCTGCGTCGACAGCGGGGTCTCCCCCTTCGACAACGCCGGTGATGACCGCGTGGCGCTTGCCCGCACGCTCGAGATCGGCGACCATCTCGCCGACAGCGCCGCAGGCGTACAGCTCGCCGAGCCAAGTCGCGTTATCCGTGTTCGGATAATCGGGCGCCTTCTTCTTCTGCAAATTTACCAGAACAACCGGCACATCCAGATCACGAACCGCCGGGAGCATATTGTAGGAAGTGGCGTAGGTCAAAAGCTGGAGAATGACCAGATCAACGTCGGCGGCGCGAAACTTGTCGCCCGCCGCCATCGCCAATTCCTTTGTGGTAACGATACCGCCGTCGATCAACTCGACGGTATCGGGGATTCTCTTTTTAAAGTCGGCGTACTGACCCTCAAATTCGGGCACAAGGCTCGGGAACTGCGGTAAATATGCTCCGAGCGCGATAGAAAACACGCCGATCCTCGCTTTGGTTTCAACTAACATTTGCTGCCTCCATCTGTATCTTCAAATTGCCGATCGCCGTCGCCTCGATGGGCAGGGCGATGACACGTTTCTTCGTGAAATAAGCCGTCAGGCGGTTGAGGAACTGGTTCTTCGCGCCGCCGCCGACGATATAGATTTTGTCATAGAACATGCCGGTGTTTTTCTCCAGCTCGTCGACTGCGTTCTTGTAGCTGAGAGCAAGAGAAAGGTAAGCACAGCGGAAGTAATCGCCGAGCGTTTTCGGCGCGTCATCCAGCTGGCTGTCGAACGCCGCCTTCATGCTTTCGGGTGACATGAACACGGGAGCGTTCGCGTCCACCGTCTCGGAGTAGGTGCTTTTCTCCGCTTCGCGCACGATCTCGGAAAAGTCCTTATTGGGGCACAGCTCATCGCGCAGGCGGTTGATCAGCCACATGCCCATGATGTTCTTCTGATAGCGAACGTAACCGACGCCGCCCTCGTTCGACCAGTTAGCGGCTTCGCTCGCGGCGGTGGTCACGGCGGTCGTCGCCTTCACGCCGAGGAGCGACCAGGTGCCGGAGGAAATATACGGCGCGTTGCCCTGCATCTCGATTCCCTCTACCGCGGAAGCGGTGTCGTGAGAAGCACAGAGCCTGCACTTGATGCCGCAGTACTCGCCGATGATCTCGCCCGGCTGCTGCAGGGATTGGAACAGATGACGCGGAAGCCCCAGCTCCTCGGTCATCCTCTGATCATACGCGCCCTGCCAGACGTTCACCATACCGGTCGTGGTGGCGTTGGTATATTCATGCGACTTTGCGCCGCAGAGCTTGTAAAGCAGATACTCGGGGATCATCAGAAAGTCCGTCGCCTTATCCAGTCTGCCTTCGAGCTTATCGGCGTAGAGCTGATAGACCGTGTTGAACGGCTGGAACTGGATGCCGGTGTGACGGTAGGCGGTATCGAACGGGAACTTGTTATGCACCATCGGGATAACGGATTCCGTGCGGTTATCACGATAAGAATAACACGGCATGATTTCTTTATCGCCGTTCATCAGAACATAGTCGACGCCCCAGGTGTCGATCGAAAGGCTGTCGATCACAGGATAGCGCCGTTTTGCCTCGGCGATCCCGTTCCTCACCTCCTTCACGAGGTGTTCGATATCCCAGACCAGATGTCCTTTATCCTTTTTGACGCCGTTTTGGAAACGGTATACCTCGTCGGTATGCATCTTCTTGTCGTCGCGCCATCCGATGATGTGTCTGCCCGAGGATGCGCCGATGTCGATCGCTAAATAATATTTCATGGTGTAAAATACCTTCTCAAAAAGTACGCGGGAGCACAGCTCCAAGCGTGGCAGTAGCTGTTGACGATGGTGCCGCCGTAGGGTGATTCATAGGGGTTCTGGGGGTTATACAGCTCCCAGAAGGTGTCGGCGCCCATCTTGACCATGCCGCCCCAGTATTCTCTGATCACGTTCAGCGCCTTGGAGCGCTCGCCGCACTCGATCAGCGCCTCCACATAGTAGTGGTGGATGTAAGGCGTGACCATCGAGAGCGCGCCGCTGTCGGGCAATCTCTTCAAAATATCGCGGGCACGGTTGCGGTCGCATGCGCCGCCGAGGATCATCCAGATCTGGCTTGCCCAGGAGAGCTGGCGGTCTGCGCCGCTGAGGTAGAAGCCCTCTTTTTCATTCCATAAGATCTCGTTCGCCGCGTTGAGACAGCTATAGTAAAGCTGGTCGTATACGCGCTTCTTGTCGAGATCATTCAGGAGAACGGCGATCTCAAACGCCGCCTTGAGCGAGTAGAGCAGAACGCCCTGAGCGCCCGCCTGGCGGTTGAGCGCGAGGTTCCAGTCGAGGAACGCCCAGCCCATCTTATCGGAATCCTTGATGATATAGCTCTTGTCGAGCTGCTTCGCCGCAAGGTCGATCTGCAAGAACGCTGTGTCCTTCAGCTCCTTGAGCGTTTCCATATCGTCAGTCGCTTTGAAGTAATCCAAGAGCGCATTGACATACAAAAGTGAATAATCGAGGATGAAGGTATCGTCGACCTCAGGCTCCGGCTCGAGGAAGAGACATGCGCCGACTCTTCCGTCGGGCATCGGGAGCGCGGCAAAGAGGTAGAGACACGCCTTCACCATATCATAATCGCGGTAGGTGTAGTAATCCGCGAGCGCCTGCAGTCTCAGATCGCCCAGCCACAGACGGCGGTCGCGCTTCGGACCGTCCTCAAAGACGACCTGCTTGCAGTTATGCAGGGTGCGTACCGCGATCTCGTCGATGCGGCTGCACTCCTCATTCAGCGCGGAGGGAAGGAGCTTGCTGTTATCAGCGCCGGAGACTGCTCTGAGCCGTACATCCTCGATCACGAGCTTGAACTTTGAGCTGATCGCGAGCACCTCGATCTCAGCATATCGGAGCGCGTAGCGTCTCGGAAGATCGACGAAGGAGGGCACGATATCAACGTGGATCTGCTCCTCCTGGATCCACGACGAGCACACCCAGCCGTGGTAGTCCTCCTGCTTCTCGAGCAGCTCCGTCGCGTTCTCCGCGAAGCGTAGGCGCAGGAGCACCGGCGCGTCGGGATGACTGCCGGTAAAGCTCAGCTTCATGCCGAAGTAGCCCACGAAGTGATTTCCGAAATCAATCGTGACCTTATCTCCGACGGTCAGCTCCATAGAGGAAAATTCGGGCGCAGGGCTGACGGCAGGCTTTTCGTCGACACTCTCCACCTGTACAGTAGAAACAGGCTTTGCGACCTCCTCATGTACAGGCTTCAAGAGAGACAGCGCTTTATTTAAAAAGTCAAGATTCTTCATCTTCAACAATCCTTACCAATTCCGTGATGTTTTTTATGTTCCAATCGCCTGCGCCGGCGTTGGATGCGTCTCCGACTGCGGCGACCTTCATTCCCGCGCGGTGACCCGCCTCAGCGCCGGATACCGCGTCCTCAACGACGATACAATATTCCGGCTCGACCGAGACGAACGACGCCGCCTTGAGGAATACCTCGGGGTCGGGCTTTGAGCGGGTGATGTTGCTTCCGTCGGAAACCGCGTCAAAGTACCCGTTCAGACCGATCTGATTCAGGATAAAGCCGGTGTTCTTGGAGGAAGAGCCGATCGCCAGCAGCAGACCCTTCTTTCTCAGCGCGTCGAGCGTGTTCTTCACCTCGTCGCTGAGATCCTTGGTCGACATCTTGGTGAGATACTGCTTGTAAAGCTCGTTCTTCTGAGCCGCAAGCTCCTCCTTCTCAACCGTGCTCAGAGTGCCGTTGAACTTCTCGAGGATGATCTCCAGACTCTCCATGCGCGACACGCCGCGCAGACGGTTGTTGATCTCTCTGTCAAAGGGGATGGAAAGGGAATCCGCAACGGATTTCCACGCAAGATAATGATATTCGTCCGTATAGCAAATGACGCCGTCAAGGTCAAAAATGATCGCTTTATATTTCATGTTTACCACCTCAGATATTCCTTTTTGCAGAAGGGATCGACCGGGCTTTTGCCCTTGAACTCGGAGCGTCCCATGAGCTTATCCATGACCGCCTCGATCACATAGCCGTTGTTCGAGTAAGCGTTGATATAGGTCTTGATCATCGGCACGTCGACGAGATGATAGGGATTCGCGAGACTGATGAAGACGGTGGGTCTTTCCTCCACGAACCACGGCACGTTGTTGCCGTTGCCCCAGAAGGTGTACCAGTCGAGACGGTTGGTGACCTGATTGGAGCGGTTCTCCACGTTCGCGATATAGATGACAAGGTCGTATTTTGCCTTGAACACCTCAACGTCGAACTGCGCGGTCTCGAAGCTCTCCTTCTCATAGACCTCTACGTCGAAGCCTTCCTTGACAAGACGGGAGCGGAAGTCCTCCAGCACTCTCTCGTTGGAGTCGCAGTGACCGAGGATCTCGAGCAGGACCTTCTTCGTTTTCATCGGAGACAGGGGAAGCACGGACTGGGTGTTCTTGACGAGGGTGACCGCCTTATCGGCGTTATCCTTTGCCCAGCGGACGTGCGTCTCATTTCTGAGGATAGAGAGCGCCTCCTTGCCGGGAACGATCTCCTCGGGCTTTTTCTTATGCAGTCCGAGCGACGCCTTGGTCGCCAAAATGCGGGTGATCGCTTCATCCAGACGGCGGGCGGAGAGAATACCGTTCTCATAGCCCTTCTTCATATAGATATAGTCCTCATCGAGAACCTTATTGAACAGGAACATATCACAGCCCGCCTCGATCGCGTAAGGCACCGCGAGCGAGCGCTCCATCGCGCAGGAGAAGCCGACCATCGGGGTCGCGTCGGAGACGATCAGACCGTTGAAGCCGAGCTTCTCACGCAGGAGCCTTTGCAGCAGCTCCGGAGACAGGGTCGCGGGGACGAGCTTCTTCGGATGCTGCGGAGTGAAATACTTTTGATAAGCAGGCTGGGCGATGTGACCGACCATCACGGTCTGTGCGCCGTCGTCGATCAGACCCTTATAGATCTTGCCGTAGGTCGCGTCCCATTCGCCGACCGAGAGGTCGTTGACGCTCGTGAGGATATGCTGGTCGACCTCGTCACAGCCGTCGCCGGGGAAGTGCTTGATCGCGACGAGGACGTTCTCCTCCTTCGCCGCCTTCATATACTGTCTGGCGAACGCGAGCACGCGGTCGGGATCGTCGCCGTAGGTGCGGACGTTGGTGATCGGGTTGCGCCAGTTGCGGTCGATATCGACGACAGGGGCGAATGCCCAGTTACAGCCGACAGCCGCGCCCTCGGAGCAGCTGATCTTGCCCAGACGGTACGCGCTCTCGGGATCGCCGGTCGCGGCGACCTGCATCTGCTTTCCGAACGCGGTTCCGTCAACGGCGATACCGATGCCGCCGTCCTCCAGGTTCGCGCCGATGAGCATCGGGATGCGGCTGTGCTCCTGCAGATAACGGTGGGTCTCCTGCATCTCTGCGGAATCGCCGCAGCGGTACATGATGCCGCCCACATGCAGTCTGAGCATCGTGTTGTCGAGCACCTCGGGATCGCCCGAATAGCCGACCGGGACGAAGAGCTGACCGAGCTTTTCATCAAGGGTCATGCTCTCCTTCGTGTTATTCACCCAAGCGATCGCTTCATCGTCAAGATAAAACGGCTTCGCCTTTAAATCAATCATAATTACCTCCATTATCTCATAAGACAGCCTCTTTCCCGTTTTGAGAAAGAGGCTGACGGATTATCGTATTTCAGCCTCGGGCAGGGGCGTTTTCAAGTCTCTTCGCAGGCTTGAAAATCTTCTTGAGGAGCCCTTGGTTGTTCAGATAGATCAGGAACAGAACCAGCAGAACCGCGTTGATGATCGACTGCATCGAAGCGCTGATCTCATTGGAGAACGCCGCGAAGGTGGAGTTGAGCATCGACATGCACAGCGCCGCAAGCAGGAAGCCGATCTTCTCGTTGCTGTACTTGGAGATGTAGCCGCCGATGAACATCGGGAGGAACGCGGTGAACATGATGCCGATGGAAGCGAAGTTCAGCTGACCGCCGTTGATGTTGGAGCTGCGCAGCGTGTTGAGGAAGCCGACGATACCCATCAGACCGCCGCAGATCGCGTAGCACAACAGGGCGTTGGGGACTTCCTTGATACCGGTGTTGACCGCTACCTTCTGGCCGTTCTTGAGCGCGTTGTAATCGTAACCGAACTTGGTATGATCGAACACAACGATCACGAAGAGCAGGACGACCGCGATGATGATCAGCGGATAGACCCAGGAGCCGGAGAACTTCGCCATAGAAGCGTTCTGGACCTCTGTCATAACGTACTTACCGGCGGTGACGGTGTAGAGGACGCCTTCAAAGATCAGCGTCACACCGAGGGAGACGATGATCGGCGGGAGCTTTGTCAGTACATAGATCGCGCCGGAGAAAAGTCCGAGCAGCGCGCCGATAACGATATTGAGGGCGAGCATCATGATCGCCGAGCCTGCGCCGCCGCCGAGGATCGCGTAGGTGATCTTCGCGCTGAACACCGATGACAGCAACGCCATCGAGCCGAGCGAGAAATCAAAGCGGCCGGAGTTCAGGTTGATGGAGAGCGCGATGGTCGTGATCATCACGATCGCGGTATAGATGACGAAATTCTTGAAGCTGGTGACGTTGGAGATCATCTGGCGTCCGTTGACGAGACAGATGACTTCCAGGATGACCAGCACGATGAGCGGGATCGCGATCGTACCGAATATCTTCTTGACCAGCTGTCCTTTTTTACTACTGTTAGCCATAATACCCCTCCTCAGAGGAATTGAAATCTTGGGTCGGTACCCTCTTTCAGCCAAAAGCCCTGCTTTTAGCTCAAAGAGAATTCCGTGTCACAGGGGGCGGGGCTGCCGCCCCCTGTCGGAAAAAGAAGGAATGAATGAAAGGAAGAATCAGTAAACTTCTTTCGTGGTTATCTTATACTAATATTCCATTAAATGCTTTAACAAATTTATTTGCGGAAAATTTCGTAGAACGAGGCGGACGACGCAGGCATACTGTCGTATGTCAAGGAGGACAACGAAGTTATACGGAATTTAACGCAATAAATGTTAAAGTGTTTTAATGAATATTAGATAATATGTAGTGACCCCGCTTTGCAAGACGTGGATTTACCTGTATACTTAAAATGCAAGAAATAAGGTAACAGGGATTACCGCATACAAAGGA
>CACYFH010000052.1 GCA_902773635.1 uncultured Ruminococcus sp.
TAGAGTTTTGTTGTAAGCGAACTAACTGTAACACAGGATCTTCCTATTTGCTATTCTTTTTTTACTTGTTATTGTAACGACTCTATTGTAAACCTACAACCGCTATCATTAGTGAATAGTGGTTAGTGGTCAGTGATTAGTGGTCAGTGATTAGTGGTCAGTGGTCAGTGGACAGTGACCAGTAACTAGCAACTAGCGACCAGCGACCAGTAACCAGCAACTACCATACACTGTGAATATTGATAGTTTTTGTCAGCATATCACAGGAAAAATCCGGCATGTCTTTACTTGATTAATGTACAAAAGTCAGCTATAATAGTATACGGATTTTGTCGGGGATGACGGTTTTATCTGAAATTTGCAAAAATATGCAGACAACTCTTGACAATCATGCAAAATAATGTATAATAAATGCATAAACTTCAAAAATTAATGCATATTCATTCGGAGGTATCATTATGAAAGCAATTGATAAGGCGAACATCAAGAAAGTCGTCCTCGCTTACTCGGGCGGCCTTGACACTTCTATCATCATTCCGTGGCTCAAGGAAAACTACAACAACTGCGAGGTCATCGCGGTTTCCGGCAACGTCGGTCAGGCTGACGAGCTCGAGGGTCTGGAGGAGAAGGCAATCAAGACCGGCGCTTCCAAGCTCTATGTCCTCGACCAGACTGAGGAGTACGTCGACGAGTACATCATCCCCACCATGAAGGCGGGCGCTGTCTATGAGGATTACCTGCTGGGTACCTCCACCGCGCGTCCCTGCATCGCGAAGGGTCTCGTTGAGATCGCTCTGAAAGAGGGCGCCGACGCGATCTGCCACGGCTGCACCGGCAAGGGCAACGACCAGGTGCGTTTTGAGCTTGCCATCAAGCACTTCGCTCCCAATATGCCCATCATTGCTCCGTGGCGTATCTGGGATATCAAGTCCCGTGAGGAGGAGATCGAGTACGCCGAGGCGCACAACATCCCCCTGAAGATCAACCGTGAGACAAACTACTCTAAGGACAAGAACCTCTGGCACCTTTCTCATGAGGGTCTCGACCTGGAGGATACCAATAACGAGCCGACCTACGAGAAGCCCGGCTTCCTGGAGATGGGCGTATCCCCGATCGACGCGCCCGACGAGCCCACCTACATCACCCTCGAGTTCGAGAAGGGCGTACCTGTCGCTCTCGACGGCGAGAAGATGTCCGCGAAGAACATCATCTTAAAGCTCAACGAGCTCGGCGGCAAGAACGGCATCGGCATCATCGATATCGTCGAGAACCGTCTCGTCGGCATGAAGTGCCGCGGCGTTTATGAGACTCCCGGCGGCACCATCCTCTACAAGGCGCATGAGGCGCTCGAATCCATCTGCCTCGACAAGATGACCATGCATGAGAAGCAGAGACTTTCCATCACCTTCGCTGAGCTCGTCTACAACGGTCAGTGGTTCACTCCTCTGCGCGAGGCTCTCTCAGCCTTCGTCGACAAGACCCAGGAGAAGGTCACCGGCTATGTTAAATTGAAGCTCTATAAGGGCAACATCATCAAGGCGGGCGTCGACAGCCCCTACAGCCTCTACAGCGAGGAGATCGCGACCTTCGGCGAGTCCGACTACGACCAGACCGATTCCGCGGGCTTCATCAACCTCTACGGCCTGCCGATCAAGGTGCAGGCGGTAGTGGACGCGAAGAATAAATGATATGCCTTCCCCTCGAGGGGAAGGTGCCGAACGACTGAGTGAGGCGGATGAGGTGGAAACGCTTCCGCCTCATCCCGTTCATTGAGATATCGGAAAGGCTTTCCACCTCATCCGACCGATTTGCCTCGGTCGGCAAATCGCCCACCTTCCCCTCAAGGGGAAGGCTTTTGGCTTTACCGACTATTTGTCCAATTATATCAAAGGAAGATTTATATGGCGAAAATGTGGGCGGGTCGTACCGCCGGAGACACCAGCAAGCTTGCCGACGAGTTCAACAGCTCCATCGGCTTCGATTCGAGAATGTATAAGGAGGACATCACCGGCTCTATCGCCCATGCCCAGATGCTCGCGAAGCAGGGTATCATCGAGCGTAAGGAGGCGGACGTCCTCTGCGACGAGCTTTTGAGGATCCTCGAGGATATCACGAACGGTACGCTCCCGATCAATATGGAAGCCGAGGATATCCACATGTTCGTGGAGGAGGAGCTGACAAAGCGCGTCGGCGACGTCGGCAAGAAGCTCCACACCGCACGTTCAAGAAACGACCAGGTCGCTCTCGATCTGAGGATGTACCTGATGAACCGCGTCGACGAGCTGAAAGCAGACGTAAAGCGTCTGATCCTCGCCCTGACCGATCAGGCGGAGCAGTATAAAGAGGCTATCATGCCCGGCTACACCCATCTCCAGAGAGCCCAGCCCATCATGTTCGGTCACCACCTCATGGCGTATGCGATGATGCTCCTGCGTGATATTGACCGCCTGGAGGATTGCAGACGCCGCATGAATATCTCGCCGATCGGCTGCTGTGCGCTTGCGGGCACGACCTACGACACCGACCGCTATTTTGAAGCGGAGCAGCTCGGCTTCGACGGTATCGCGCTGAACTCGCTCGACGGCGTTTCCGACCGCGATTATGTGATCGAACTGCTCTCCGACCTCTCCATCCTGATGATGCACCTCTCCCGCTTCTCCGAGGAGATCATCCTCTGGTCGAGCTGGGAATTCGGCTTCGTCGAGCTCTCCGACGCTTACACGACAGGCTCGTCCATCATGCCGCAGAAGAAGAACTCCGATATGGCGGAGCTTGTCCGCGGCAAGACAGGCCGCGTCTACGGCGACCTGATGGGCGCGCTGACCGTGCTCAAGGGTCTGCCCCTCGCCTACAACAAGGATATGCAGGAGGACAAGGAGGGCGTGTTCGACGCGATGGATACCGCCCTGATGTCCGTGAAGATCTTCGTCGGCATGATCTCCACCATGAAGGTCAAGACCGAGAACATGAAGAAGGCGGCGCAGCGCGGCTTTATCAATGCGACCGACCTCGCCGATTACCTGACGAAGAAGGGCATGCCCTTCCGTTCTGCGTACAAGATCTCGGGCTCCATCGTCGCGTATTGTATCGCGAACGGAGAGGTGCTCGAGACCCTGCCCCTTGAAAAGTACAAAGAGTATTCCGAGCTGTTTGAAGAGGATCTCTATGACGATATCGACCTCTACACCTGCGTCAACAAGCGCAATTCCGTGGGCGGTACCTCCGTAAAGTCCATAGAACAGCAGATCAAATATGTAAGAGAGAAACTGGGATAAGGCTCCCTTTGGTAAAGGGAGCTGTCACCGTGAGGTGACTGAGGGATTGTATAAAAGAGCGAAGCGACCAACCAATTAATTAAAAGGATAGTAACCATGCACAAGATTTTTATTGACGGCAGCGCCGGGACGACCGGACTGCGTATCTATGAGCGGCTGAGTGGGCGCAAGGACTTGGAGCTGATGATCCTGCCCGATGAGCTCAGGAAGGACACCTCCGCCCGCAAGGAAATGCTCAACAAAAGCGATATCAGCTTCCTCTGCCTGCCCGATGCGGCGGCGATCGAGGCAGTATCTCTGATCGATAACCCGAACACCGTCGTGATCGACACCTCCACCGCCCACCGTACTGCTGACGGCTGGACCTACGGCATGCCGGAGCTGACCGGGCTGAGGGAGCAGATCAAAACATCGACAAGGATCGCTAACCCCGGCTGTCACGCGAGCGGCTTTATCGCGCTCGTTCGCCCTCTCGTTGAGTTGGGGATCATCAAGAATGACAGCGCGCTGTCGTGCTTCTCGCTGACCGGTTATTCCGGCGGCGGCAAGAAGATGATCGCCGAGTACGAGGCTCAGGATCGCGACCCTCTGTTTGACGCGCCCCGCATCTACGCGCTCACGCAGGCGCACAAGCACCTCCCTGAGATGAAAAAGCTCTGCTGCCTTGAAAAAGAGCCGGTGTTCAGCCCAATCGTCGCATCCTACTACAGTGGGATGGAGGTCTCAGTCTCGCTGACCAAGGATATGCTCTCCTGCACACTGGAGGACATCAAAACAGCCTATAAGGACTACTACAGATCGGGATTGATCCGCTATGATGACGCTACCGAGGGCGGCTTGATCAGCGCTTCGGCATTCAGCGGCCGCGACGATATGGCGGTAGCGGCGTTCGGCAACGACGAGCGCATCACCCTGATCTCTCGCTTCGATAATCTCGGCAAGGGCGCATCCGGCGCGGCTATCCAGAACATGAACATACGCCTCGGGCTCGATGAAGCGGAAGGGCTGAATATAATTAGGAATTAGGAATCCTTTGCGCCGTGCGCTGTTTTGGATTTCTGAAAGGAAGATATATGATGAAACTGATCAACGGCGGTGTTACCGCGGCTCAGGGCTTCAAGGCCTCGGGCGTTCACTGCGGTATCCGCAGAAATACAAGCAAAAACGACCTCTCCCTGATCGTCAGCGAGGTGAAAGCGTCCGCCGCGGCGGTCTATACCACGAACCTCGTCAAGGGCGCTCCCCTGACCGTCACCAAGGCGCATATCGCCGACGGCAAGGCGCAGGCGATCGTCTGCAACTCCGGCAACGCCAATACCTGCAACGCGAACGGCATCGAGATCGCCGAGGGCATGGCGGCGCTGGTCGCGAACGCGATCCCGGTCGAGCAGAGCGACGTTGTCGTCGCTTCCACCGGCGTGATCGGCCAGCCGCTGAGCTTGGAGCCGATCACGGACGGTATGCCTGAGCTTGTCGGAAAGCTCAGCGTCGACGGCAGCTACGAGGCGGCTCTCGGTATCATGACGACCGACACCATCGCGAAGGAGGTCGCGGTCGAATTTGAGTGCGGCGGCAAGACCTGCCGTATCGGCGGTATCGCCAAAGGCAGCGGCATGATCCACCCGAACATGGCGACGATGCTGGTGTTCATCACCTCCGATATCGCGATCGCTCCCGCTATGCTCCAAAAGGCGCTCTCAGGCGACATCCAGAACACCTTCAACATGATCTCTGTCGACGGCGACACCTCCACGAACGATATGGTCGTGGTGCTCGCGAACGGTCTCGCGGGAAATGCCGAGATCACCGCCGACGGCGAGGATTTCACGACCTTTATGAAGGCGCTGAATACCGTGACCGTCGGTCTGTGCCGCATGATGGCGGGCGACGGCGAGGGCGCTACCAAGCTGCTTGAATGTCAGGTCAGCGGCGCTAAGACCTTAGATATCGCGAAAACCGTCGCGAAGTCCGTCATCTGCTCCAGCTTGCTCAAGGCCGCGATGTTCGGCGCTGACGCCAACTGGGGACGCGTCCTCTGCGCGATCGGCTACTCCGGCGCGGATGTGGACGTTACGAAGATCTCCGTCAGCTTCAAGAGCGATAAGGGCGGGATCTTGGTCTGTGAGAACGGCGCGGGCGTCGCGTTCAGCGAGGAAAAGGCGAAGGAGATCCTGCTCGAAAAGGAGATCGAGATCTTGGTCGAACTGAACGACGGCGAATACAATTCCACCGCGTGGGGCTGTGATCTGACCTACGACTACGTCAAGATCAACGGAGACTACAGGACATAAGAATGAATCGTAGCGCAATTCATGACGGCTCTGCTGTCAAATCATCCACGGCTTAAATGATTTGCCTACGGCATGGATGGAGGCTATATGAACAATCAGTTTTCTAACGCAGAACGCGCCGAGGTACTGTGCGCCGCTCTGCCGTATATCAAAAAATATAACGGAAAGATCGTCGTCGTGAAGTACGGCGGCAACGCCATGATCAACGAGGAATTAAAACAGCAGGTCATGCAGGATATCGTCCTATTGTGGCTCATCGGCGTGAAGGTCGTGCTCGTCCACGGCGGCGGCCCCGACATCAACGACCTGATGGAGAAGCTCGGCAAGAAGCCCGAGTTCGTAGACGGCTTGCGCGTGACCGACAAGGAGACCGTCGACATCGTCCAGATGGTGCTCTCCGGCAAGGTCAACAAGACCCTTGTCAACCTGATCGAGAGCAAGGGCGGTCGAGCGATGGGTATCTCCGGCATGGACGGCAGGCTGATCGAGGCCGAGATGAAGGACGAGCGCCTGGGCTACGTCGGCAATATCACGAATATCCGCCCTGAGCCGATCATGGATCTGCTCGAGAAGGGCTATATCCCCGTCGTGTCCACCATCGGCTGTGACAAGGACGGCAACGCCTATAACATCAACGGCGACACCGCCGCCGCGTATATCGCGGGCGCGATCAACGCCGAGAGACTGATCATGATGACCGATATCGCGGGCATTTTGAAGGACAAGGACGACCCCGACAGCCTGATCCCTCAGATCACCGTCAGCGAAGCCCAGACCCTCTACCGCGACGGCATCATCTCCGGCGGCATGATCCCCAAGGTCGGCTGCTGTATCGAGGCGATCTATAAGGGCGTGCAGAAGGTCATCATCATGGACGGCAGAGTGCCGCATTCCATCCTCATGGAGCTGATGACCGATGAAGGCGCGGGTACAATGGTACTCGCGGACGAGAAGAAAACCCCTGCGGTATTAAAGGAGAAACCATGAGCATCAAAGAAACCGATCAGCGCTATATCGCGCATACCTATAAACGATTCGATATCGCCATCGCGGCGGGCGAGGGCTGTATCTGCTACGACGACGCCGGCAGAGAGTATATCGACATGACGTCCGGCATCGGCGTAAATTCCTTCGGCTATGCCGATCCCGTATGGGCGGAGGCTGTCGCCAATCAGGCGAAGCTGTTGCAGCACACCTCCAACCTGTTCTATACCGCTCCCTGCGCGGAGCTTGCGGAGATCCTCTGCACCCGCACCGGAATGGACAAGGTGTTTTTCAGCAACTCCGGCGCGGAGGCGAACGAGTGTGCCATCAAGGTCGCGCGTAAGTACGCCGCCGATCACAAGGGCGCGGAGTATTACAACATCATCACCCTGAACAAGAGCTTTCACGGCCGCACGCTCACCACTCTCGCCGCGACCGGTCAGGACAATTTCCACACGAAGTTCACCCCCTTGACCGAGGGCTTCCTCTACGCGGACGCGAACGATATCGAGGGGCTCGAAAAGCTCGTTTCCGAGAACAAGGTCGCGGGCGTCATGATTGAGACCGTCCAGGGAGAAGGCGGCGTGAACGCGCTGGACGCGGACTTTGTGAAGGCAGTCGAGCGCATTTGCCGCGAGAATGATATCGTCTTTATCGTAGATGAAGTGCAGACCGGCAACGGCAGGACCGGCAAGCTCTATTCCTACATGCATTTCGGCGTTCAGCCCGACGTAGTGAGCACCGCAAAGGGACTCGCGGGCGGTCTGCCGATGGGCGCGACCCTCATGAGCGAGAAGGTCTCCGACGTCCTTTCCTACGGCGACCACGGCTCCACCTTCGGCGGCAACCCTGTTTGCGCCGCCGCCGCGATCTCCGTCATGCACCGCATGGACGACGCATTTCTCGACGAGGTCGAAAAGAAGGGTGAGTATATCCGGAAGCGTATCGAGAAAGCGGGCTTTGCGGTCAGCGGACTGGGTCTGATGATCGGTATTCTGCCGAAGAAGCCCGTCTCCGAGGTGCTCGCCGCCTGTATGGAGAACGGCGTTCTCTGCCTTTCCGCCAAGGAAAAGCTCAGACTTCTCCCTCCGCTGAACATCCCGATGGAACAGCTGGAGAAGGCTGTGGATGTGATCATAGAAGCGTTGAAATAATTAGGAATCAGGAGTTAGGAATTAGGAATGAATGGTGGGCAAAGCCCACACCCATTTATAGAAGGAACAGAAACGTTTCATTCCTTGCCTATAGATTCTAAAAAGCGTTCACGCTTTTCCCTTAATTCCTCATTCCTCATTCCTCACTCCTAATTAAAACCGATTTGAGGTGCTACCATGAACCTGAAAAACAAACATTTTCTGAAACTGCTCGACTTTACCCCTGCGGAAATGGAATACATGCTCGATCTCGCCGCCGAGCTGAAGGCGAAGAAGAAGGCGGGGATCTCTCACCGTCTATGCGAGGGCAAGAGCATCGCGCTGATCTTTGAAAAGACCTCTACCCGCACGCGCTGTTCGTTTGAGGTCGCCGCCGCCGATCTCGGCATGCATCCGACCTATCTCGACCCTTCCGGCTCTCAGATCGGCAAGAAGGAGTCTATCGCCGACACCGCCCGCGTGCTCGGACGCATGTACGACGCGATCGAGTACCGCGGCTACGGTCAGGAGATCGTCGAGGAGCTCGCGAAGTACGCCGGCGTTCCCGTCTACAACGGTCTTACCAACGAATTCCACCCGACCCAGATCCTCGCTGACTTCCTCACCATTCGCGAGCATTTCGGTGAGTTGAAGGGCAAGAAGCTCGTCTACATGGGCGACGCGCGCTACAACATGGGCAATTCCCTCATGGTCGGTTGTGCGAAGATGGGCATGCACTTTGTCGCCTGCGCGCCGCAGAAGTACTTCCCGAACGCGGAGCTGGTCGAACAGTGTCAGGCGATCGCCGCCGAGACAGGCGCGACCCTCGCGTTCATCGAGGATCCGATGGAGGCGACCAAGAACGCCGACGTGATCTACACCGACGTCTGGGTCTCCATGGGCGAGCCGGACGAGGTCTGGGAGGAGCGCATCCGCGACCTCAGCCCCTATCAGGTGAACAAGGCGCTGATGGACAACGCCGGAGATCAGTGCCGCTTCATGCACTGCCTGCCCGCTTTCCACGACCTCAATACGACGATCGGCAGGAAGATCCATGAAAAGTTCGGCATCGACTGCATGGAGGTCACGGACGAGGTGTTCGAGAGCAAGCAGTCCATCGTGTTCGATGAAGCCGAGAACCGCATGCACACCATCAAGGCGGTCATCGCCGCCACATTGGCGTAGAAGAATACAGAAAAAACGGAGGCAATGCTGCTGTGAAACGGCGGCATTGCCTCCTGTTGCTTTAACGCAAATCAGAAAATTGAGTCAGGTCATTAATCTTGTCTGTATTATCGACTGCGGAGATGATTATTTGATGGCTTTTTCGGTGTTATACTAAGTTTCATTAAAACACTTTAACATTTATTGCGTTGCGTCGTCGCTCGCCGTTCTCGGTAAGCGTATCCAGTAGGTACGCTTTGACCTCGTGTG
>CACYFH010000053.1 GCA_902773635.1 uncultured Ruminococcus sp.
ATTCCATTTTAACGGATTTGGTGCAAATATGCTCTACTTTTTTTCACTTTATTCTTTGTAGGCTCTATTTGTTACCCCAACATTTATTATAGAGCCTATTTTTTGTATGTGATTTTTAAAAAGGCTTATGGACAAGCGCGTGTTTTTTTGCTATCATAGTAGTCGATAAGCTAACTGATGGAGTGATCACATGAAAAAATTCAAGGATTATTTCAAAATATATGAATCGGAGGAGACCAAGGCGGTCTTTGAGCAGAATGAGTATGACGCTAACCGCCTGTCGCTGTGGGTCATTCTTGCGTGCGCGATCATCCTCGTGACCGCGTGGGCGCTGAACTTCGCGGGGATCTTCACGGTCGCAAAGATCAGGATGAACATACTCTGCCTTGTGGGACTGGTGTTCTTTGCCGTTCCTGTGGCGCTCTATTTCAAGTTCAACGGCAAGAAACGCTGGCTGAAATACGTCATGGTGATCACTCTGCTGATTGTGTGCGCCAATCTCTTCGCCATCCTCAATCACAATGTGATCCTGATCATGATCATCCCCGTGCTCTTGTCGAGCCGTTATTTCTCCAAGGGCTTCACCACTATGATCGCGATCCTCTCCGTTGTGCTGTTGTCTGCGGCGAGCATCATCACCGTGCTCTTCGGCATCGTCGACCTCAACTTCTATCCGCGGCTCGACAGCGGAACGATCATCACGATCAATGGTACTCTGCGCGATTCTGTTCTGGCGCTCGGCGTGGATGACGCGAGAGCGGTCGTCTCGATGATCGTCAACGGCTTATTGCCGAGACTTCTGGTGTTCACGGTCATCAGCTTCATCGCGGTCTATATTGCAAAGCACGGTCACGACATGGTGCTCGAGCAGGACGAGGTCTCCCGCGTGTCCGCGAGCGTGAAGGCGGAGCTGAACACGGCGACACAGATCCAGAACAGCATGGTCCCGAATATCTTCCCGGCATTCCCCGAGCGCAAGGAGTTCGACGTCTTCGCCGGCATGTACACGGCGAAGGAGGTCGGCGGCGACTTCTATGACTTTTTCCTCGTTGATGATAAGCACCTTGCGATGGTGATGGCGGACGTCTCGGGTAAGGGCGTTCCCGCCGCGCTCTTTATGATGGCGTCAAAGATATTGATCAGCGACAGAACGCTCATGGGCGGTACGCCCGCAGAAATATTGCAGTTCGTCAACGACCGAATCTGCAGCAACAATCAGGCGGATATGTTCGTAACGGTCTGGCTGGGCATCCTCGAGATCGAGACCGGCAAGGTCATCGCCGCGAATGCCGGACACGAGTACCCCGCGATCTGCAGAAAGGGCGGGAAGTATGAGCTGTTGAAGGATAAGCACGGCTTCGTTATCGGCGGTATGGAGGGCATCCGCTATAAGGATTATGAGTTCACGCTGAACAAGGGCGACGCGCTCTTCCTGTATACCGACGGCATCCCGGAAGCGAACAACGCCGAGCAGGAGCAGTTCGGCGCCGACAGGATGCTCGATGCGCTGAACATCGACGCATCGGGCGCTCCGGAGGACATCCTCGCGAACGTCAAAAGGGAAGTGAAGTCCTTTGTCGGTGAAGCTGACCAGTTCGACGATCTGACGATGCTCTGTCTGAGATTCAACGGTCTGGACTGATTGAATATAAGTGAAAGCGTGAGGTTCGAAGGATCTCACGTTTTCTTTTTAATAGCATATTGACATTCTGTCAGAATGGGTGTATCATATAAATACTGACATGATGTCAGAATGCTTTGACCAAGGTGATACTATGCCGAAGGGTTCTCCCGAGCTCACCAACGCGCGCAGGGAGGAGATCATCTCCGCCTGCAAAACGCTCTACAAGGATATGAGCTTCAAGGAAATCACGATCATGAAGATCGCGGAGTATACGACCTTCTCCCGCGCTTCGATCTATAATTATTTTGAGACGAAGGAAGAAATCTTCCTTTCGATCCTGCAAAAGGAATATGAGCTGTGGAACGCCGACTTGAAGTCGTTGACCGCCGGCCGCGACAGCATGACGAAGGATGAGATCGCAAAGGCGCTGGCTTCTTCTCTCGAAAAGCGCAGACTGCTCCTAAAGCTCATGAGCATGAACCACTACGATATGGAGGAGAACAGCCGCGAGGAACGGCTGTGCGAGTTCAAGGTCGCCTACGGAGAATCGCTCAAGGCGGTCGACGGTCTGCTCCGAAAGTTCTGTGCCGATATGGACGAGAAGGCGCGAAGGGACTTCCTTTATTCCTTCTTCCCGTTCATCTACGGCATCTATCCCTACACCGTCGTGACCGAGAAGCAGAAGCGCGCGATGGAGAGGGCAAAGGTGGACTTTACGTTCTACTCGATCTATGATATCGCGTACACCTGCGCGAGGAAACTGCTGGAGGGATAAGATGCCGATCACCGTCAATATTTATTACACCGGAAGCAACGGCAGCGCAAGACGCTTTGCCGAGGAAATGGAAACGAGCGGCACAGCGGCTCTTATCCGTGCGGAGGAAGGGAACCTGCGGTACGATTACTTCATCCCGCTCTCCGACCCCGAGACCGTTCTCCTGATCGACAGCTGGAAGGATCAGCGTTCCCTTGACCTGCATCATGCGTCCGAAATGATGCGGACGATCGCCGCCATGCGGGAGAAGTACGACCTGCGGATGAAGGTCGAGAGGTTCCTTTCCGATGAGAACGGGATCACGGAAAACGATAAAAAATTCATAAAGGAGTAGATAGAATATGAAAGAAAAGATCACTCAAACCGCCGGCAGAGACCAGCTCGGCGAATTCGCGCCGACCTTCGCTCACCTGAACGACGACGTCCTGTTCGGTGAGGTGTGGAATGAAGAGGCGATCAGCGTCAAGACGAAGTGCATCATCACGGTCGTCTCCCTGATGGCGTCGGGCATCACGGACAGCTCGCTCGTGTATCATTTACAGAACGCGAAGGCGCACGGCGTGACGAAGGAGGAGATCGCCGCGATCATCACCCACGCGACGATGTACGTCGGCTGGCCGAAGGGCTGGGCGGTGTTCCGTCTCGCGAAGGACGTTTGGAACGAGGAACAGCCCGCACAGACCGAGAAGGAGAAGTTCCAGAACTCCATTTTCTTCCCGATCGGGGAGCCGAACCCCTACGGTCAGTTCTTTGTCGGACAGAGCTATCTCGCGCCCGTATCGACCGAGCAGGTGCCGGTCTACAACGTGACCTTTGAGCCCGGGTGCCGCAACAACTGGCACATCCACCACGCAAAGAGCGGCGGCGGTCAGATGCTGATCTGCGTCGGCGGCAGAGGTTACTATCAGGAGTGGGGAAAGGAAGCGGTCGAGCTGACGCCCGGAACCGTGATCAACATTCCCGCAGAGGTCAAGCACTGGCACGGCGCGGCGCCGGATTCCTGGTTCTCGCATCTTGCTCTCGAGATAGAGGGCGAGGAAGCGTCGAACGAGTGGCTGGAGCCTGTCGACGCCGAGACCTATCACAAACTGAAATAAGGAGAGTTCATATGAGTAAGAAGTTAGTTGCATATTTTTCCGCAAGCGGCACGACCGCGAACGTCGCGAAGAACTTAGCGAAGGCGGCGGGCGCCGACCTCTATGAGATCCGCCCGGCGGTCGCGTACACCAAGGCTGATCTCAACTGGATGGACAAGAGCTCGAGAAGCTCCGTTGAGATGCGCGACAAAAGCTCCCGTCCCGCGCTCGCGGACAACGGCGCAGATATCGCGGCATATGATACCATCTTCGTCGGTTTCCCGATCTGGTGGTACGTCGCGCCGACGATCATCAACAGCTTTCTGGAAGCGTATGATTTCAGCGGCAAGAAGATCGTGCTGTTCGCGACCTCCGGCGGTTCGGGCTTCGGAAAGGCGGTCGAGAGCTTACAGGTAAGTGCGCCGAACGCGACCATCGTGGAGGGCGCCCTCCTCAACGGCAGACCCAATGAAGCAAAGCTCAGGGCATTCGCCGAGAAATACTGATAAATGCGTCAAGCCGTTCCGATGGAGCGGCTTGATTATATATCCTTTTTCTTACATTGGTTTATGGACAATACCGCACTTTTCTGTTAAGATGAACCTATAAAATGATTAGGAGAGGTCGGATGAAGATGAGCAAGCTGTTTTCCAAACTCGGGGAAGCCTTTCGCGGTCAGAGCGAGCGGTTCTCCTCAAGCGAATATGATCCCAAGACGCAGTATCCTGCGATCCGCGCTTCTATCTGCACCGGCGAGAAGGTCGCGGGTTTTCGGGATAGAAAGAGCGGAAAATTCACGGAAGTGATGTTGATCCGCTCACAGAAGGATATCGAGCAGTTCAAGGAAGCTTATCATGTAGATACGCTCCCGACGGAGTATTGATACAGAAGAGGTGAGGATATGATGGACAATAAGACGATCAGAATCGAGGTAGCGCGGCAGAAGAGAGGCACGCTGACGGCGGAAGTATCGCAGAATGGCGAAGCGGTCGAGAAGGACAGCGTGAGGCTCTTCGTCTCTGAGGAAAATACGGGAAACTGCCGTTTGGGAAAGATCGACCTGGTAATCACAAATGAGGAGCTTTCCGTGTGCGATAATCTTGAGACACTCGCGCCCGTCAGACTGTACTTGCCGATGCGCGAGCTGCCGCAGGATATCACGGCGCTGTATATGTTCAGCTCGTGGTGGTCGCGTCCGGCTTTCGTGCAGTCCTTGACAGAGATCCCTGACAAGACGCAGGTCGCGCTGTTCCGTTTCGCGGACAGATACGGCTGTTTTGTGCCGATGGTGGGCGAGCGCTTCAAGGCGTACCTGACCGCGGGAACGCAGACGGAGCTTCAATTGGTAATGACCGCGCTCTACGGCGGGCTGAGCGAGATTCGCGAGCCGATGTATCTGTATGCGGAGGCTCAGACGGTCGAGCAGGCGATCGCGACGGTATTCGAGGAGCTTGCGCGGCTGAAAAATATTCGCCTGAGAAGGGAGCGCAGACTGCCTGAAATGTTCCGCAAGCTCGGCTGGTGCAGCTGGGATGCGTTCTATACCGACGTTGATGAAAAGGGCGTCCGTGACAAGGCTGCGGAATTCGCCGAGAAGAAGGTGCCCGTCAAGTGGATGATCATTGACGACGGCTGGCTCTCGCTCAAGGACAGGCTTTTGTATGATTATCAGCCCGACCGGGAGAAGTTTCCCGAGGGCTTCAAGAAAATGACCGAGGATATCCGCGAGAGCGCGGGCGTCGAGCGCTTCGGCGTGTGGCATGCGCTGATGGGCTATTGGAGCGGCGTCTCACCCGACGGTTCGGTCGCAAAGGAAGAAGCGGCGTATCTCTGCCGCACGGCGGGCGGTAGGCTGGTGCCCGACCCGGAGAAGGGTGCGGGCTTCTACCGCGACTGGTACAAGGTGCTGAATGATCAGGGAATCAGCTTCGTCAAGGTGGACGGTCAGGGCACGATCCCGCTGTGCTTTGAGAATACGATGCCGCTCGGTTTAGCCGCTCAGAACCTGCACAGCGCCTTGGAGAGCGGCGCGTCGAGAATGGACGGCGCGGTGATCAACTGCATGGGCATGGCGATGGAGAACGTCCTCTCGCGACCTGCGACGGCAGTCTCCCGAAACAGCGACGATTTCTTCCCGAAAAGGGAGGATAGCTTCAAAGAACACCTGTTACAGAACGCCTACAACGCGCTGTACCACGATCAGCTCTACTACTGCGACTGGGATATGTTCTGGACACAGCATCCGTACAGCAGGAAGCACGCTCTCCTGCGCGCAATCAGCGGCGGCCCTTTCTATTGCAGCGACCGGGTAGGGGAGACGGACGCGGAGATATTGCGTCCTCTTGCGTATGTCGACGGCGAATTGCCGATGATGGATCGCTCCTCGAAGCCGACCGCGGACTGCGTCTTTGTAGATCCGATGAAGTGCGGCTATCTGAAATTGCAGAATACCGCGCCCTACGGTGAGGACTTGACCGGCGGCGGTATCGCTGTGTTCAATCTCGCGGAGCATGAGGTCTCCTGCACCTTCTCTCCCGCAGAGATCGACGGCGTCACGGAGTGCGAGAGATATCTGGTCTATGACCGGTTCTCGGGTACATATCAATTCGTAGGACGCAGCGAGCGCGTGGACTGTACGCTGGAAAAGAGTGGTTATCGCTGGTATGTGGTTCTGCCCGCTGATGAGAATTGCGTTTGTCTCGGCTTGAAGGAGAAGTACGTCGGCTTCACGGCGGTTGAAAGCATCCATGACGATAACGGCGTGCAGACGGTCGTCCTGCATGAAGCGGGAACGGTCGCGTGGGTCAGCGAGAACACGCCGCAGAAGATCACCGTCAACGGAAAAGATATGACGGATTCCGCGATCTGCAAGGGCGGTCTGATCAACCTCCCGATGGAGGAGAAAAGCGGACAGACGGTCGTCACGATCAGCTGAGAAAGCCTTGATTCTTCTTCAAGGCTATGATATGATAAGATCAACATGATAGAGAGGAGTTATCTGCTATGAAAATTGCTATGTCAAACGATCACGCCGGTACATCTATGAAGTATGAGATCAAAGCCTATCTCGAGTCTCAGGGTCATACGGTCGTCGACTTCGGCGCCTATGACGAGGAATCCTGCGACCTGTCGGATTTCGTTCTTCCCGCCGCGCTCGCGGTTGCGAAAGGGGAATGTGACAGAGGAATTTTCGTAGACGGCGTCGGCTACGGCAGCGCCATGATCGCGAACAAGGTCAACGGTATCTACGCCTGCGTCTGCCAAGATCCCTTCTGTGCGTCTCTCGCCCGCCAGCATAACGACGCGAACGTCCTCTGTCTCGGCGCGAAGATCATCGGCGGCATGATCGCCATGGAGATCGTCAAGACCTTCATGAGCACGCCGCCCTTGACCGCGGAGAAATACGTCCGCCGCGTCAAGAAGGTACAGAAGATCAACAACGAGCACTGTGTGCCCGTGAAGTGAACCCAACCGTGAACAGAGAAAATGCCGACCGTATGACTGCGGTCGGCTTCTTTTCGGTTTACAAAACTGTAATCTCATATTTCTTTTACAGCCTTGATATTACGCTTTAACTTGTGCTATAATGCCTAAGTAAACTGTATAAGTATGACTTTTATGATTATTTTTGTTTATTAGAAAATAAATTCCGACGTAGTGCTTACCGTCGGATACAGGAGGATCACTATGCCTTTATGTATGGGTTGCCTGAATGAGATTCCCGCGAACGACTCTGTCTGCAAGGTCTGCGGTTTTGATAATACCGAAAAACAGCTCGCGCCGTTCTTGGCGTTCGGCACGGTGCTGAATAACCAGTACGTTGTTGCGAAACAGCAGGAGGTCAACGGCGAGAGCACCCGTTACCTCGGCTATGATAAGAAGAGCGGCAAGGTGCTCTCTATCCGCGAGTTCCTGCCGATGGGTCTGTTTGACCGCGACGATAATGAGACCAAGCTCTTTATCGCGCCTCAGGACAGATACAGCTTCAATAAAGCGATGAACGACTTCCTCGCCTATTACCGCGCGGTGGATTCCCTCGCGGATAAGTCCGCAATCATCGGTATCGTGGATATCTTTGAGGCGAACAATACCGCGTATGTCATCGAGGAGAACGACGACCTCATCTCCTTCACCGATTACGTTGACCACAACGGCGGTCATCTGGAGTGGGACGCGGCGCGTCCGCTGTTCATGCCGATCATCACCCTGATCGAGAACCTGCACAAGATGGGCGTCGGTCACTATGCCGTTTCGCCCTCCAACTTATATGTGACCGCAGCCGGTAAGCTCAAGCTCGGCGGCTTCGCGACTGAGAACGAGCGCAAGCGCGGTACGATGCTGAAATCTCAGCTCTACAGCGGCTGTGCCGCTCCCGAGCAGTATCGCGGAGACGATCTGGATGCCGCGACGGATATCTACGGTCTGACGGCGACCCTCTTCTATGCGCTGACCGGCAACCTGCCCGCTAATGCCAAGGATCGTGAGAAGGACGCGCGCCTTCTGATCAGCACCAATACCGTCAAGCGCCTGCCCCCGCATGTCGTCACGGCGCTCGCGAACGGCTTGCAGATGAAGCCGGATGCGCGTATCGCGGACTTTGACGAGCTGCGCGCACAGCTCTCCGTTTCCTCCACCGTTCAGGCGATCCAGGACGAGATCTCCCGCACGGCGAGCATGACCCCGATCAAGAACGACGCGAAACGCGGCCGTTCGGGTGTGAATCCCACGGCAGTCGGCGTGGTCGCAACGATCGTTGCGCTCCTGCTGTTCTCTGCGGTCGGTCTTTGGTGGCTCCCGCAGAATCCGCTGATGGGCGTCTTTACCAACGGCTCCACCGTGCCCGCGACCGTCGCCGCTCCAACCGAGGATTGGACCGGTCCCGTGATGGCGAATTACGTCGGTCAGAAGTATGAGGACGTCGTCGCGTCCTACAAGGGTACGATCAAGGTCTCCGCTGACGGCGATTTCAGCGATACCGTCCCGAAGGGCAGCGTCATGACGCAGGAGCCTGCGGCGGGCGAGCCCATCACGACCTCCGACAACATCCTCTACGTTGTCATCAGCAAGGGTCCCCAGCTGACCGCTCTGCCGGATATCGTTGGCAAGTCCTATACCGCTGCCGCCGAGGAGCTGACCAACGCGGGCTTCATCGCGAACCAGACGGTGGAGTTCAGCGATACTGTTGACGAGGGCAAGGTCATGGAATACGTCGGCTTGAAGGCGGGCGACAAGATCGAGACCGGCTCCGAGGTGACCATCAAGGTCTCCAGAGGTAAGCAGAAAACGACCAATAATCAATAATATACATTGAAATAAAACGACAGGTGGGTTTTCTGCCCACCTGTTTGTTGTCTATATTCGTTTTGATCACGACTTATACTAAGTTTCCATTAAACGCTTTAACAAATTTATTAACGGAAAATTTCGTAGAACGAGGCGGACGACGCAGACAGGCTGGCGCCTGTCAAGGAGG
>CACYFH010000054.1 GCA_902773635.1 uncultured Ruminococcus sp.
CCCCGAGGGCGCGACGATCTTAGAAGCCGCGAGAGCGAACGGTATCGACATTCCCACCCTTTGCTATGACAAGGCGGTAGAGATCTACGGCGCGTGCGGTCTGTGTGTGGTAGAAGCCGAGGGTATCCCGAAGTTACTCCGCTCCTGCTCCGCAAAATGCACCGAGGGCATGGTCATCAACACCGAGAGCGACCGTGTAGTGCAGTCGCGCAAAATCGCTATGGAACTGCTCATGAGCGCACATGACGGCGACTGTGTCGCGCCGTGTCAGCTCAACTGTCCCGCGCGCACCGACTGTCAGGGCTATGTCGGATTGATCGCGAACGGCGAATACGACAGTGCAATAAAGTTAATCAAGAATAAAATTCCGCTCCCCGCTTCTATCGGCAGAGTGTGTCCGCATCCGTGCGAGAAAGCCTGCCGCAGAAAGAATGTGGAAGAACCGATCAATATCGCACAGTTAAAGGCGTTCGCCGCGGATATTGACTTGAATAAAGATGGTTACCTGCCTGATCTGATGGTCAGAACAGGTAAGAAGGTCGCGATCATCGGCGGAGGCCCTGCGGGTCTGACGGCGGCGTACTATCTCAACATCATGGGTCACAGCGTGACGGTCTATGACATGATGGAAAAGATGGGCGGCATGCTCAGATACGGCATCCCGCAGTATCGACTGCCGAAAGAAGTCTTAGACAAAGAGATCGCCATTATTGAGAAAAGCGGCGTGAAGCTCGTTAATAATGTGAAGCTCGGCAAGGACTTTACCATTGAATCGCTGAAAGCGGAGAATGACGCGGTGATCGTCGCCGTCGGCGCATGGAAGTCAAGCTCCATGCGTACCCCGGGCGAGGACCTCGAGGGCGTATACGGCGGTATCGACTTCCTCCGTGCGGTTATTAAGGGTAATCCTCCTGAGATTGGTGAGCGCGTTGCCATTTGCGGCGGCGGTAATACCGCTATGGATGCTTGCAGGACGGCTGTGAGATTGGGCGCGAAAGAGGTCTATGTCATCTACCGCAGAACCAGAAACGAAATGCCCGCCGACGCTTTGGAGATCGACGAAGCTGAGGAAGAGGGCGTAATCTACAAATTCCTCACCAATCCGATCTCTTTCAACGGTGAGAACGGTAAGCTCAAATCCGTCACGCTCCAAGTCATGGAGCTGGGCGAGCCCGACGCGTCGGGTCGTCGCAGACCTGTTCCTGTCGAGGGCAAGACAGAAGAAATACCGCTCGATTCTGTGATCCTCGCGATCGGTCAGAAGCTCGTACAGGGCGACATCAGCGAATTGAAGCTCAACGAGCGCGGCAACATTGAAGCCGATCCCGACTTCTTCACCACCAATATTGACGGCGTATTCGCGATCGGCGACGCGACTAACCGCGGCGCGTCCATTGCGATCGAGGCGATCGGCGAGGCTGACCGCTGCGCAAAGGCGGTTGACGCGTATCTGAACGGTCAAGCCTTAGACACGCGTGTTCCGTATATCTCCAAGCGTGAGGAGACGACCATTGACTATTCCGACCGTGAGAAACAGGCGCGCCTGAATCCGAAGGTCTTAGACCCCGAAGTCAGAAACAAAAACTTCGACGAGGTCAGCTTAGGCTTCACCGAGGAAGAAGCGCAGGCAGAGGCATCGCGATGCCTTGAATGTGGCTGTCGCGAATACTACAAATGCAAGTTGCTCAATGTGGCGCAGAGATATGACATTGATCCCGAACGCTTCAAAGGCGAAATGCCGCAGAAGTACACGCACGACGCGAACGCGTTCATCGAGCGCAACACCGCGAAGTGTATTTTATGCGGCTTATGCGTGCGATCCTGCCGCGAGGTCATGGACATCCACGCTTTAGGCTTGATGGGCAGAGGCTTCACCACCGAGCCTTCGCCCGCCTTCGCGCTCCCGCTCGATCAGACCAAGTGCAACAACTGCGGACTTTGCGTACAGCTTTGTCCCACAGGCGCGCTGACCGAACGCGCGGCGTTGAAGAAGCAGGTGCCGCTGGATGAAAAATATACCGAGGAATTCATTGATATAGACGGAAAGCAGGCTTCTGTTCTGGTATCAAGATACAATGATAAGGTACTCAGAGTCATCCCGAACGACGAGATCAGCCGCAACAGCGGACTGAGCCGCGAGGAGCTTTTCAAGAAGCTGTGAGCATTTGAATAATGAGCAAGGGCTGTCCGAGAGGACAGCCCTTTAGACTAAAGAAAAATGTTACTATTTATGCCTGATGTGCTCCGGTGAAATATGATTCATTCTGATAGGTCTCGGCGGGAGCATTCCTCGCCGGAGACGGCTCCTCCCCTTGTCCTTCGGACATTCCCCCAACGGGGGGTACCCCCGCCCTACGGTCGCAACGCAACACCCATCAGGGTCTATGAGATTGATCACAATGCACGCGCGGTCGTCAAAATCCTGTTGCAAACGACCGCCGTTCATGATAGAATATTCATGTTGATTTTTTACTGTAAAGAAAGTGAATGAATGAAGAAAATCCTTTTCAAAGGCGGCACGCTGGTGTCGCCGCGCGGCACGAAACGAGCGGATATCCTCGTCTCCGGCGAGAAGATCCTCGCCGTGGGCAAGCGCCTCTCGGCTGACGCGCAGATCATCGACGTCAGCGGCAGGCTGATTTTCCCGGGCTTCGTGGACGCGCATACGCATTTCGGCGCTGAGAGCGGCGGCGCGGTCTCCGTCGATCGTTTCCGTACAGGTACGGCGGGCGCTCTCGCGGGCGGCGTGACCACGGTGGTGGACTTTGCGCTCCAAGGCGCGGGCGAGACCCTCACCGACGCGCTGAACAACCGCCATGTGGATGCGTTCGCGAACTCCGACTGCGACTACGCCTTCCACATGACGATCCATGAATGGAACGAGCAGGTCAGGCGCGAGCTCCCCGCGATGTTCGAGCAGGGCGTGACCTCCTTCAAGGCGATGGCGTCACTGAGCGACGGCGACCTCTTTGAGTTGATGACGGAGTTGAAAAAGCACGGCGGGATCGTCGGATTCTGCTGTGAGGATTCGGCGCTCACGGAGAAGCTCACAGAGCTTCTGATCAAGCGCGGCGAGAACTCTGCCGCAGGGTATGCGAAGGCGCACCCCGATTATGCCGAGGCGGCGGGGATCAACCGCTTCCTCAGTATCGCACGCGCGGCTCAGGCGCCGTGTATCGTGATGCTGAGCTCCGCGGCAGGGTATGAGGAAGTGCTCCGCGCGCGCAATAACGGCGTGAAGGTATACGCCGAGACCTGCGTGCCGTATCTCCTGTTAGACGACAGCGCCTACAACGCGCCATTTGAGAAGGCGGCGCGATTCGTCTGCGCTCCGCCGCTGAGAAAGCCCGAGGACAAGCGCGTTCTGTGGGAAGGCTTCAAGCGCGATCGGCTCGATGCGATCAGCTCGGGGCACTGCGCCTTTACAATGGAGCAGAAGCGAGCGGGAATAGAGGATTTCAGCAGGATTCCCGCAGGTATGCCGGGGACGGAAGAACTCGCACAGTTGGTCTACACCTACGGCGTGCGGAAAAAGCGCATCTCCGTTCAGCAGATGTGCGCCTGTCTCTCGGAGAATCCCGCGCGGCTCTACGGCCTGTACCCGAAGAAGGGTGCGCTCAAGGCGGGGAGCGACGCGGATATCATCATATTCAACCCGAAGGCGGGCGGCGTGATCGCCGCGGCGAAGAGCCACTGTGCTTGTGACTACAGTCCGTATGAGGGCGCGAGAACCGAGGGCGGTATCGAGAAGGTGTTCCTGCGCGGCAAGCTCGTCTGCAGTAACGGTGAGATCACCCAGCCGTATATCGGTCGGTTCATCACGAGAGGAAAGAGCGGGATGTAGACGCTCGGACGCGCGCGGCTTTTCCGCTTACATAAAACGGTATTGACGACAAGGGGATTGCCACAGCGTGGACACGGTTGTCCACGCTTCGCAATGACTGCTGTACTATAAAGATAAAAGAAAACGGCGACCGGATGGCCGCCGTTTCATTTTGTCGTTTACTGCTTGATGCAATAGTAGCTGGAGTAGGCTTCCTCAAGGTCGAGGACCTTCTCGGTGCAGGTGTAGCTGAAGATCTTTTCCTTCTCCCAGCCTTCGATGTTGATGTGGATCTTGCCGCTGGTCTCGTCCTCGATGCGGTAGGTGCCCTCGCCGGAGAAGCCGGTGGTCTCGCCGACCAGCTTGCACTTGCCGTTGTCCTCAAAGGTCCAGATCCAGTTGCCGTCTACGTCGTCAGTCTGCTTCCAGGTGCCGATAATACGCGTGTCCTTGTAGCTCTTCTCGCCGCAAGCCGCCATGACACAGGCGACCATCGCGACCAGCATCAGGACTGCGATCACTCTTGTGAATACTTTCATGAATGTTACCTCCTAAATTGTCAGTGGGTTCATTATAACACAGGGCTGAGGAAATTTCTATAGGAATTTGTGAATTTTCAAAAAACCTTGTCAGTAATTCTCCTCGGTGCAAGCGCGTAAGCGTTCACCGGACACTTTACCCTTTTTATTCGGTTGAGATTGCCGCAGCCCCTAAAGGGGCTTCGCAATGACTGCTTTTCATAAAACAAAAAGCGAGGGGCAGAAGCTCCTCGCTTGTGTTTTGCTAATGATTAGTCAGCAACAAAGAATACGTCCATGCCGGTGGTCTCGCCGTCAGCTACGATGTAAGCCTTGCTCTCTTCGGGCTTAACGTAAACGGTGTAAGCCTTCTTGTCCTTGACGACCTTCTTGACGTTCTTCTCGATGTCCGCAACGGAAACGGTAGCGCCGCCGAACTGGATGTACATATCGAACTTGGGCTCAACCTTCTTAGCGGCGGGCTTCTTCGCAGCAGCCTTCTTGGGCTCAGCCTTAGCCTCAACAGCCTTGGTCTCGACCTTAGCAGCGGTCTCAGCCTTCTTGGTCGCGGTCTTCTTAGCGGTGGTCTTGGTCTCTGCCTTAGCGGCAGTTGCCTTCTTAGTAGTTGCCATGTTAATTTCCTTCTTTCTTGTTTTACATGTGTATGAAACTAAGCTCTGTAAGCTTTTGTCTTCATGCTTACAACTCGTATTATAGTGCCCGTTTTTGCGGTTGTCAAACTTTCCCGAAAAATTTGGTTGTTTACACAAATGCGGGGGACAGGGCGCGGAGTTTGTAGGTACAGTTGACGGAAGAATCTTGCACCAAAACCGCAAATGGCGATTTTTTGCTCTGCGTTCTACATGAAATTTCCAATCTTATTTTGTGCAGTTTCACAGGGTAATATTCGGGACTTGGACAATTTGCATAGATTCTTTTTGAAAAAACTATTTCTTTTCACCATCGTCGGACTTGCAATCGGGAGCGCGTCTTGTTATAATGACGGAGTACAAATTTACGGACTTTGAGACGCGGACGTTTTATCTGTTTTATGGAAAGCGGGATAGGGCGGAAGTGTTCCGGGTCGACGAGGGCGTCGACCCCTACGATAGACGTGGGAGAAACAGGAGGATATATGTTATCTTCGTTTTTTGATGTGGGGACGCAGGTGCTGGTGCTGTTCGTGCTGATCGGCGTCGGCGCGCTGCTGACAAAGCTCGGGCTGATCACCGAGGGCGGCGCGCGGACGATGACGGACGTTGTGCTCTATGCGGTGACGCCGTGCGTGATCATCAACGCCTTTCAGCGCGAGTACCGCCCCGAGATGCTCAAGGGGCTGCTGCTGACGCTTTTGATTGCGTTCCTCACTCTATTGTTTTCCGTTTTGCTCGCGGAGATCCTGTATCGCAAGAAGGATATTTCCCGCGCGGTGGTGCTGAAGTTCTCGCTGGTCTTTTCCAACTGCGGGTTCATGGCGCTGCCGCTGCAGCAGGCGATCTTAGGCGAGGACGGCGTGTTCTACGGCGCGGCGTACGTCGCGGTGTTCAACATCTTCATGTGGACCTACGGGCTGATCGCGATGTCCGGGAAAAGAGAGCCGAAGGCGATGCTCAAGGCGGTCGTCAACCCGGGTGTGATCGGCACCGTTATCGGCGTGATCCTGTTCGTGTGCTCCGTGAAGCTGCCGACGGTGATCGCCTCTCCGGTGAGTATGCTCGCGGCGCTGAATACGCCTGTGCCGATGCTCGTGATCGGTTATCATCTCATGCACGCAAATATCAGGCGGGTGCTCACGGATAAGTCCGCGTACTTCGCGATGGCGATGCGGCTGGTGATCCTGCCGCTCGCGGTGATGGGCGTATTGTTGTTGCTGAAAGCGGACGCGACGATCACGGTCGCGGTCGTGATCGCGGTGAGCGCGCCTGTCGCGGCGTTCACCACCATGATGGCGGGGAAGTTCGGCAGAGACACGGAGCTTTCCGCAGGGATCGTCTCCGCGTCGGCGCTGTTCTCGCTCGTGACGATGCCGCTGGTCGTGGGGCTGACGCAGTTCTTGGTTAAGATGTAAGAGCAGACGGGAACATGCGTGTTCAATCGTCGTCACAATCATACTGAATGCTTGGCAAAAGTCTGTAGGGACGGTCATTGACCGTCCGCAGTATGCCGGGCATTGATGTCAGATCAAATCGCAGATAGGAGCAAAACGCTCCTACCGGCGGACGACCGATGGTCGTCCCTACAGGAAGTATGGAGATACTCTGAAAGGAAATACTATGGCAAAGAATCCGAAGCAAAAAGAAAAACTGCTGTATATCATGAAATATTTCATGGAGAAAACCGACGACGATTACGGTGTGACCGTCGCGGATATCATCGACTATCTCGAGGAGTTCGAGATCGCCGCCGAGAGAAAGAGCATCTACAACGACATCGAATGTCTGCGCGATTTCGGCTTTGATATCGTGAAGAGCAAGGTCGGGAAGATCACGCTCTTCTCCCTCGTGTCGCGCGACTTCACGACCGAGGAGCTGAAACTCCTGATCGACGCGGTGCAGAGCTCGCGCTTCATCACGCTGAAAAAGAGCCGCGAGCTGATCCACAAGATCGAGCGCCTGACCTCGGAGAATCAGGCGAAGGAGCTGCACCGTCAGGTCATCGTTGCGAACCGCGTCAAGACCTCGAACGAGGAGATCTACCGCAATATCGACAGCATCAACCGCGCCATCAACAAGAAGCGCAAGATCGGCTTTTACTACACCAACTGGGCGGTCAGCCGCACCGGTGCGAAGAAGGTCGTGCGGGTGCGCCGTCACGAGGGCAAGCGTTATATCCTGACCCCCAAGGCGTTGACCTGGGACGACGAGAACTACTACCTCATCGCCTATGACAAGGAGAGCGAGCTGCTCAAGCACTTCCGCGTGGACAAGATGGAGGATATCTCCGTCGAGGAGAGCCGCGCCGACAGCTCCAAGGCGGTGGATAAGTTCGACCTTGCGGCGTATACGAAGCAGATCTTCGGCATGTACGGCGGCGAGACCGTGAACGTGAAGCTGAGATTCGACGACAGCCTGATCGGTGTGGTGGTCGACCGCTTCTCCGACAAGGTGTTCATCCAGCCGCACACGGACGGCACCTTCACCGTCGGCACGGACGTCATGCTCTCGCCCCAGTTCTACGGCTGGGTGTTCTCCTTCGGCGACAAGGTGAGGGTCGTCTCCCCGAAGGCGGCGAAGGACGGCTTTGAGAATTACCTTGACAGCGTGAAGAAGCTGTATGAGTGATGACGGTTGCCCTGACGGGCGCTGTAATATGACTGTTGGGCGGGGGCTTGCTCCCGCCGAGACCTTTCCGAATCATTTATGTCTGATAAGAAATAGATCGAGCCTGATCTGCCTTTCAACATGGATTCCACAGAAACGTTTCGGCGGGAGCAAGCCCCCGCCCTACATTTACTTTTTCATTTTTCGGCTTGTTTCGTCGCTGAAAGCATCCTCATAGTCCGCTTTATCGTACTCTTTATCGTTTACAATACAATTGTAGGGACGGTCACTGACCGTCCGCTGACGGATGACCGATGGTCATCCCTACGGCTTTTGATTGAACGGAAAGAGTAAAGGAGAATGGATATGTTTTTTGATCATGCGGATTTTGATACGGCGAATATCATGGACGCGGCGCAGAAGGAGACCGGGGCGCTCGGTGGCATGCGTATCCTCAGAGCGGAGCACGGCGAGCGCGGCTGGCGGCTCAAGTATATCACGCTGGGCGACGAGTATCCGATCGCCGCGATCGAGCGCAGGCTCACCCGCGCGGTAGGCGAAGCGGTACGCATGGTCGATCTGCATTACGACTTCGATACCGCCGCGAGGATGATCTATGCGTGAGTGGTCGGTAGTTG
Source organism: uncultured Ruminococcus sp. (assembly GCA_902773635.1). Taxonomy (GTDB): domain Bacteria; phylum Bacillota; class Clostridia; order Oscillospirales; family Acutalibacteraceae; genus Ruminococcoides. The sequence continues at coordinate 8,240 of CACYFH010000054.1, forward strand.
GTAGTTGCTGGTTGCTAGTTGCTGGTTGCTAGTTGCTGGTTGCTAGTTGCTGGTTGCTAGTTGCTGGTTACTAGTTGCTGGTTACTAGTTGCTGGTTACTGGTCACTGGTTACTGGTTGCTGACAGCGCGCAGCAGGGCTTTGCAGCCTTTGTTTACATCCTGCCATGTGGCTTCAAAGTCGCCGGTGTACCACGGGTCGGCGACGTCGCGGCGCTCGCCCGCGTACTCCATCAGCAGATGCACCTTGCGGTCGGGATCGTCCCCGATGATGTAGAGGATGTTGTGCGCGTTGTTGCCGTCCATGATGACGATGTGGTCGTAGTAATCATAGTCGGCGCGGGTCATCTGGCGGGCGGTCTTGCCGGAGCAGGAGATACCGTGCTCCGCGAGCTTTCTTCTAGCGGGAGGGTATACGGGATTGCCCAGCTCCTCGCGGCTGGTGGCGGCGGAGGCGATCTCGAACTCGCGCTCGAGACCGTTGTCTTTGACTAGCTTTTTCATTACAAATTCCGCCATCGGACTGCGGCAGATGTTGCCGTGGCAGACGAACAGGATTTTGGTCATGGCGTACCTCCTTTTAGGGTGGGGTCGTTAACGGAACATTTATATTATCTACTTGGTCGGAAGGCGTTTGCCCTCCGACCATTTTCATTATGCCGCGATTATGCGGTAAAGT
>CACYFH010000055.1 GCA_902773635.1 uncultured Ruminococcus sp.
ATATAGGGCGTGTCGATGTAGTTTTCCTCTCCCCCATACTGCCAGATGGCGAGGTTCGCGCCCTTGTAGCCGCACTCGCGCGCCCAGTGCGCGAACCAGAGGTCGACGTTCTTCCAGACGTCCGGCGCGATGTAGTTCTCGATCTCGTCGAAGCCGGTATACAGCATCGGGTAATAGCCTGCCTTCCGCAGTCCATCAAGGACAATGCGCGTGCAGGCGGTGACGTTCTCGTAGTTCCAGCCGCCGTGGTTCTTGCGGTAATCGTCGGAATCCTCCACGTCCAGCGCGATCGGCATGGTCGGCTTCTTTCCTTTGAGCAACCGGAGGATATGGGCAAGCTCTGATCTCGCCTGATCCTCATTCAGCGCGTAGGAGTAGAGCCACGCGCCCCAGGGCATACCCGCCTTCTCCGCCTTCTTGACATTCTCCTCAAATCGGCAGTCGTCCTGATCCGCATGATCGGAGCCGTAGCCGCACTTGATCATGACGAACGCAAAGCCCGCCGCTTTCAGCTTTCCGAAGTCGACGTCGCCGTTGTGGTCGCCGATATCGACGCCCTTCTTACCGTTCAAGCTCATACCTCGGGAAGTCCCTTCAAGGACAGCAGGAAGCTGACGACAGCCGCCATCGCGCCGCCCGAGAGGACAGCGAGCCAGTTGACCTCATGGATGAACGCCGCCTGCGTTCCGATGACCGCGAGCGCACCCTCCGCAAAGGTTTTCAGTGCACGGATACCCGCTGCGATCCACCATTTTTTCGTAAAAATATGCATAATCTTCCTTTCTCCGCTGTGAGCGGGTTCATCTGATCTCCAGCTTGTCGACCTCATCCATCACCCGCGCGGCGGTGCCGTTGCCGCCGTTCGCCTGATACGGGAGCCACAGGTAGTCGTGCAGGGTCTCGTACTCGTCCTTGGTGATCCAGCCGCGCTTGATGTAGCTCATGCCGAGGTGGACGATGCGGTCGCACGCGAGCCCGAGCAGGAGCTTGTTCTTGTTGCTCTTCTTCTCGGAACGCGCCGAGAGGAACGCCCAGAAGCCCGACGACGCGAGCACCGAGCCGAAGATCGTCAGCACGATCTGGAGAACGTTCACGTCACTCTGCATAACGACCGTCCGCCGACAGCTTCATCATTCGCTTGTTTTCATCTGTGTTCATAAACTCAACCTTTCACAATACTCGAAGGGCGGGAAAGAACCCTTCAACCAAAGCGGATGAAGCAACTAAGTTGCATGGTTTTATGCAACAATCGGAAGGAATTCTGCACAAAACAAAAATGACCCGCATTCAACTGCGAGTCTGTGAATAATTGAATAAGAAGTCATTGCGAGCCCTTGTGCAGAGGGCGTGGCAATCCCACAAGGAGAAAAGCCAACGTTTCATTTTCTATTTGTGGGATTCCCACGGCAAATTAATTTGCCTCGGAATGACAGCTTTTTTATAACGAAAAATAGGAGCCCCACATGGGACTCCTATTAATTCATATGGTGGAGACTATTGGAATCGAACCAATGACCCCCTGCACGTCAAGCAGGTACTCTAGCCAGCTGAGCTAAGCCTCCGTGTTCATTCGACTACGCTAGTATACCACACCTTTTCAGAAAAATCAAGTATTATTTTTCACAAACCGCCAACTTTCTCATAAGATGACGGTAGAGAGGGCTTTCTCTCTAATAAAACACAGGAAAGGAAAAAACATGGCTACCACCTTCACTAACCAGGCGACCCTGAGCTTCAACGGCACGTCCGTGCAGTCCAACGTCGCTGTCGGCTCTATTGAGAGCGCTCTTCAGATCACCAAGCAGACGAGCACAGAGACCTACGCTGTCGGCGATTCGATCACCTATATCATCGCGATCACCAACAGCTCCGAGACGGCGTTCACCGACCTCACCGTCACCGACGACCTCGGCGCATATGTATTCAACACCGGCGAGGTACAGCCCCTCACCTATGAGGAAGGCTCCGTACAGTATTTCCTCGACGGCATGCTCCAACCCGACCCGACCGTCTCGACCGCATCGGGCGTCGCATTCAGCGGGATCACCGTACCGGCTGACGGCAATACCGTTATCGTCTATCGGACGACCGTCAACGACTTCGCACCCCTCGGCGAGGGTGCAGAGATCACGAACACCGCCACCCTCACGGGCAACACCATCTGCGACGCAGAGGCGACCGCCACCGTCACGGCGAACGACGGCGCTCTGCTGAGCATGCTCAAGTCCGTCACCCCCGTTCCCGTAGCGGAGAACGGCGAGCTGACCTACACCTTCCGCATGGAGAACAACGGCGCGACCGCTCTCGAGACGGCTGACAACGCGACCGTCACCGACACCTTCAACCCCATCCTGAGCGACCTTGTCGTCACCCTCAACGGCGCACCTCTCGCAGTCGGCACAGGCTACACCTACGATGAATCGACCGGCGAATTCAGCACCGTCGCGGGCGTTCTGACCGTACCCGCCGCAGAGTTCACCCAGGACCCGACCACCGGCGCGTGGAGCGTCACACCCGGCGTCTCCACCCTGATCGTCAGCGGTACCGTCGCAAGATACTGCGACGTGACCGAGCGCTCCTGAACAGATAATCTGTAGGGGGCGACGCCCTCGTCGACCCGAAGCGTTTCCGAAAGATACCGACACCCGCGAAGCAGATGTATTCTTCCCTGCCCAGCCCGCAGCGGCGTTCGATCGGAAACCTCCGGTGCGTCGGGGGCGACGCACCCTACATACCTTTCCGATACAACTGCTTTTATCATTTAACGTGCTAATGAATGAAAAAATCTTTTCATAACCACTTGACAAATGGATAACTATGCGTTACAATAACCGCATAAACCGATGACGAAGAGTGAGTAAGCCTTTTCCCTTGTCTCACAGAGAGCCGCGGATGGTGGGATCGCGGCAGATGATATCAGGCTGAATGGACTTCTGAGGGCGAGCAGAAATGCGCTTTGACGGGTGCAAAGTATGTGAGACGGACCGACCCAACGTAAATGAGGTCAGCGTATGTCAGTACGCGTGAGTGGGCGCTTTGCGCCAAGCCAGGTGGCACCGCAGGAAACATCCTGTCCCGGCAGAAATGCAGGGACAGGTTTTTTTATTATATTAATTAGCTTCCTTTTCTGAGGAAGGCGCCCGAAGGGCGGAGGGTTATGATGAAACACTTTCTCTTATCCAAGCGATGGCGAATATCCAAAAACCACTAACCAACAGTCAGAAACCATCAACAATCGGGGCGTCGAGGCGCGCCCCCTACAAACCAACTAAAAGGAGAAATGAACATGTCTGAAAACAAGATTCCCTACAAGATCTATCTCGATGAAAGCGAGATCCCTTCCAAATGGTATAACCTCAGAGCGGATATGAAGAACAAGCCCGCTCCCCTTCTCAATCCCGCGACCTGTCAGCCCATGACGGCAGAGGAGCTGGGCGTTGTGTTCTGTGACGAGCTCGTCAAGCAGGAGTTGGACGACACCACTCCCTATATCGACATTCCGCAGGAGATCCGGGACTTCTACAAGATGTACCGTCCCGCGCCGCTGGTTCGCGCTTACTGCTTAGAGAAGGCGCTCGGCACACCCGCGAAGATCTACTACAAATTCGAGGGCAACAACACCTCCGGCAGCCACAAGCTCAACTCCGCTATCGCCCAGGCGTACTACGCGAAGAAGCAGGGTCTCAAAGGTGTAACGACCGAGACCGGAGCCGGTCAGTGGGGCACGGCGCTCTCGATGGCGTGCGCGTATCTGGGTCTCGACTGCAAGGTCTTCATGGTCAAGGTCAGCTATGAGCAGAAGCCCTTCCGCAGAGAGGTCATGCGTACCTATGGCGCTGAGGTCACTCCCTCTCCCTCCATGACCACCGAAGTCGGCAAGAAGATCCTCGCCGAGCACCCCGGCACCACCGGCTCTCTGGGCTGTGCGATCTCCGAAGCGGTCGAGGTCGCCGTGACCAACCCCGGCTACCGCTACGTTCTCGGCTCCGTGCTGAATCAGGTGCTCCTGCACCAGTCCATCATCGGTCTGGAGGCGAAGGCGGCGCTCGATAAGTACGGCGTCAAGCCCGATATCATCATCGGCTGCGCGGGCGGCGGCTCGAACCTCGGCGGTCTGATCGCTCCCTTCATGGGCGAGAAGCTCCGCGGAGAAGCCGACTACCGCATCATCGCGGTCGAGCCTGCTTCCTGTCCCTCGTTCACCCGCGGCAAGTTCGCCTACGACTTCTGCGACACCGGCATGATCTGCCCGCTCGCGAAGATGTACACCCTCGGCTCGGGCTTCATTCCCTCCGCAAACCACGCGGGCGGTCTCCGCTTCCACGGCATGAGCACGACACTTTCCCAGCTCTACCACGACGGCTACATGGAGGCGACCTCCGTGGAGCAGACGGCGGTCTTTGAAGCGGCGGAGCAGTTCGCGCGCATCGAGGGCATCCTCCCCGCTCCCGAATCCAGCCACGCGATCCGCGTCGCGATCGACGAAGCGCTCAAGTGCAAGGAGACAGGCGAGGAAAAGACCATCCTCTTCGGTCTCACCGGCACCGGTTACTTCGACCTCGTCGCGTACCAGAAGTTCAACGACGGCGAGATGTCCGACTACATCCCGACGGACGAGGATCTCGCGAAGGGGCTCAGCTCCCTGCCCGTTGTTCCCGGTCAGGAATAATTCCATATAGATCGGTACGATCACCATGTGTAGGGACGAGCATTGCTCGTCCGCGGGATGCCGAGCGTCGAAAGCGGATCAAACCGCAGATAGAAAAAAGCGCTCCTGCCTGCGGACGGTCAGTGACCGTCCCTACAATCTCTATCGGAACTGCAAAAATGATAAACGCAAAAGAACCCCTTGCATATGCATCATGAAAATGATATAATACCCATGTATATGAAAAAATCTCAACATCCGACAGGAAGCTCCAACGGATGTGACACGGAGGAAAGATATGATTTTCAATGATGTTAACTTCGACACCTACTTCAATGAATATCCCGACAAGGACGGCTATTTCGGTCGTTACGGCGGCGTTTTCGTAGACGAGAAGCTCAAGGCGGCGATGGCAGAGATCACCCAGGCGTACTACTCAATCTGCCAGTCCCGCAAGTTCATCGCTGAGCTCAGACGCATCCGCAAGGAGTTCCAGGGTCGCCCGACCCCGATTTCCCACCTCGAGAGGCTCTCCGACGCTCTGGGCGGCAGGGTACAGCTCTACGCAAAGCGCGAGGACCTCAACCACTCCGGCGCGCATAAGCTCAACCACTGCATGGGCGAGGCGCTGCTCGCGAAGTACATGGGCAAGAAGAAGGTCATTGCCGAGACAGGAGCCGGTCAGCACGGCGTTGCGCTCGCGACCGCGGCGGCGTACTTCGGCTTGGAGTGCGACATCTACATGGGCGCTGTCGATATCAAGAAGCAGGCTCCCAACGTCGCGAGAATGAAGATATTAGGCGCGAACGTCGTGGAGGTTACCCACGGTCTCCAGACGCTCAAAGAGGCTGTAGACGCGGCTTTCGACGCATACAGCAAGGAATATAACGATGCGATCTACTGCATCGGCTCGGTACTCGGCCCGCACCCCTTCCCCATGATGGTGCGCGACTTTCAGAGCGTTGTCGGCATCGAGGCGCGCGAGCAGTTCGTCGAGATGACCGGTCACCTTCCGAACGCGATCGTCGCCTGCGTGGGCGGCGGCAGCAACGCGGCAGGACTGTTCGCAGGCTTCCTCAACGACCCCGTTGACATCTACGGCATCGAGCCTCTCGGCAGAGGCGCGAAGCTGGGCGACCATGCGGCTAGTCTGAAATACGGCACCGAGGGCATCATGCACGGCTTCAACAGCATCATGCTCAAGGACGAAAACGGCGACCCCGCGCCTGTTTACTCCGTTGCGAGCGGTCTGGACTACCCCTCCTCCGGTCCCGAGCACGCCTTCCTGCGCGATATCGGCAGGGTCAAGTACGACGTCATCGACGACAACGAGACCATCGACGCCTTCTATAAGCTCTCCCGTCTCGAGGGCATCATCCCCGCGATCGAAAGCTCCCACGCAGTCGCCTTCGGCATGAAGCTCGCAAAGCAGATGGAGCATGGCTCCGTCCTGATCAACCTCTCCGGCAGAGGCGACAAGGATATGGACTACGTTATCGAGCACTACGGCATCCCGGAATAATACACAGTCAAGGGCGCTCCGCAAGGGGCGTTCTTTTTACGAAAGAGGTCACACAGCAAAAGCCCTGTCCGGCACATATCCGGACAGGGCTTCTTCATGCTTGTGGTTTGTCAGCGCTTATTCCTCGCTGAAATCCTCTTTGCCTACGCCGCAGAGGGGGCAAACATAATCGTCGGGAAGATCCTCGAACGCTACGCCGCCGTTCTCCTCAGGGTCATAGACATAACCGCATACGTCGCATACATACTTTTTCATAATGGTTCTCCTTTGTTATATTGTGTCGCTGTCCGTAGGGACGACCATCGGTCGTCCGAGAGCGGCAGCTTTTCATTCCTATCTGACGTTTGATATTCGAGCATTGCCCGTCATTCTGCGGACGAGCAATGCTCGTCCCTACATAGGACTACGAATCTTGAATCACTCAATCGGCTCGAAGTCGGCTACGCCGTGCTTGCACAGCGGGCAGATGAAGTCGTCGGGCAGGTCCTCGCCCTCGTAGACATAGCCGCAGACCTTGCAGACCCAACCCTTCTTGCCGTCGGTCTCGGGCTTGGGCTTGACGTTGTTCTGATAATAGGTGTAGGTCATGGTCTCGACGTCGGTGATGACGCGCGCCTCGGTGACGGAGCAGATGAACATGAGGTGAGTGTCGAGGTCGACGGTCTGCTCCACCTTCAGGGACATGAAGGAGTTGATATAGTGGCCGAGGAAGGAAACGCCGTTATCGGAGCGCAGGATGCCGTCGCCGATGATCTTCTCCACATCTCTGCCGCTCTGGAAGCCGAAGTGCTCGAACACAGCGAACGGCGCGTCCTGGGACAGGCAGTTGACGTTCATCACGCCGGTCTTCTGCACCATCTCGCAGGTCAGGTTCTTCTTATTGATACAAACGGCAATACGGTTCGGGGTGTTGGTGACCTGAGAAACGGTATTGACGATACAGCCGTTGTCCTTGTCGCCGTCGCGGGCGGTCACGACATACAGACCGTAGCCAATGTTGAACAGCGCGGTCAGGTCGTTCTTGTCCGCCTTCTCGCTGTCCATCGCGACGTAATCCATCGTCAGCTCCTCACAGAGCGCGTCGATCTCAGCGACGTTCTCATCGTTCATCGCAGAGAGGATGTGGACATTGTTGTCGGTATAGTTGATATTCTTGCAGCCCTCGAGCATCTTTCTCATGGTTTTCTCAGCGAGAGGCGCCCATGAGCCGTTCTCGATGAAGGCGACGGTCTTGTTCTGGAAGTTACGCTCGGTCAGATGGTTGATGAACTCGCGCATGAAGGGGAAGATTTCCGCGTTATAGGTGGTGGTTGCGAGAACGATCTTGCCGTAACGGAAGGCGTCCTCTACGCACTCCGCCATATCCTCGCGCGCGAGGTCGTTGACGGCGACCTTCGGGCAGCCCGCGGCGCGGAGCTTCTCAGCGAGCAGCTCGACAGCCTTCTTGGTGTGGCCGTAAACGGAGGTGTAGGCGATCATGATGCCGTCGGTCTCAACGCCGTAGGACGACCAGGTGTTGTACAGGTCGATATAGTAGCCGAGGTTCTCGGAAAGCACGGGACCGTGGAGCGGGCAGATGATCTGAATATCCAGACCCGCAGCCTTCTTGAGCACGTTCTGCACCTGCTTGCCGTACTTGCCGACGATGCCGATGTAGTAGCGGCGGGCTTCACATGCCCAGTCCTCCTCTACGTCCAGAGCGCCGAACTTGCCGAAGCCGTCGGCGGAGAACAGCACCTTGTCCGTGCTGTCATAGGTCATGAGTACCTCAGGCCAATGTACCATCGGCGCGCCGACGAAATTGAGCACATGCTTGCCGAGCTCGAGGGTATCGCCCTCTTTTACAACGATCCTTCTCTCGGCGTAGTCGGTGCCGAAGAAGTTCTGCATCATCTGGAACGCCTTGACGGAGGACACGACGGTCGCCTCGGGGTACGCCTTGAGGAAGTTGTCGATGTTCGCGCTGTGGTCGGGCTCCATATGCTGGACAACCAGATAATCGGGCTTGCGGTCGCCAATCACAGACTTGAGGTTATCGAGCCACTGCTTGCCGAAATGCTGATCAACGGTGTCCATGATCGCGATCTTCTCGTCAATGATGGCATAGGAATTGTAAGCCATGCCGTTGGGTACGACGTACTGACCCTCAAAGAGGTCGATCTCGTGGTCATTGACGCCGATGTACTTGATATCGTTTGTAATAAACATAGGGATCATCTCCTAATCATATTTACAATCAGTATACCTGATAATCAGGCAAATTGCAACAACGTATTGAAAAAATTATACGGTTTTGTTATAATATTTCCACAAGTACAAGGAGTGATACCATGGCAGGAAAATCGAGCTGCGAATTCTGCGCATACTATAATTATAATGAAGCGTTCGACGGCTATGAGTGCGAAGTCAATCTCGACGAGGACGACCTCGCACGGTTCATGAGCGGCAGCGAGACAAGCTGTCCCTACTTCCGTTTCTCCGACGACTACAAGATCGTGGAGAAGCAGAATTGAAGTCAATTAGGAGTTAGGAATTAGGAATTAGGAATGAATGGCGGACGCTGTCCGCACCTGATTGATAAAAGGAGCGGAAACGTTTAGCTCCAAACAATAGGAATCTAAAACGCGAAGCGTTTCCTACAATTCCTCATTCCTCATTCCTAATTCCTAATTCAAAAAGAGGTAATTATGAAACCAAAACTC
>CACYFH010000056.1 GCA_902773635.1 uncultured Ruminococcus sp.
TTGCTGTAAATGTATACTTTCTTGTCATTGTTTCATCACCGTATATATTATACCACAACAATCTCAATTGTTAAAGTGTTTTATTTGAAAATAGTATAATTTAGGTAAGCACTGATTAATTACGATGTCATTGCGAGGGCTTTAGCCCGTGGCAATCCCACAATGAGGGAAACCGACGTTTCTGCCCCTATTTGTTGAGGAGTTGTCCAAATCTTTGATTTGGCTAACAACTCCCATGCAACAGCGCTCCAATCGCAGATCAATCTGCGATTGGCTAAGCGCCACTGCCGGGATTCCCACGGTCGCTTAGTCGCTCCCTCGGAATGACTGCGAAAATGAAAACCGAATCACGTGAGTTTCCGGTTATCAGTTGTCGGTTAGGGTGAATAAAAGCTGAGAGGAGCGCGCAGGGTACTGCGTCTCCTCTCGTTTCGCGAATATGATAATACAAAAACCGGCAACCGGTAACCGGTAACCATTCCCTACAGAACTTTCGCAAGGAAGCTCTTGAGACGGTCGCTCTGCGGATGATCGAAGATCTCCTCGGGCGTGCCCTCCTCGATGATCACGCCTCCGTCCATAAAGACGACGCGCGAGCCCACCTCGCGGGCGAAGCCCATCTCGTGGGTGACGGTGACCATGGTCATGCCCTCCTGCGCCAGCTCCTTCATGACGTCCAGCACCTCGCCGACCATCTCGGGGTCGAGCGCGGAGGTCGGCTCGTCAAAGAGCATCACCTCAGGCTCCATGCACAGCGCGCGCACGATGGCGATACGCTGCTTCTGACCGCCGGAGAGCTGGGACGGATAGGCGTCCGCTCTGTCGCTCAGTCCGACGCGCTCGAGCAGCTCGCGCGCCTTCGCTTCCGCTTCCGCCTTAGATTTTCTCAGCAGCTTCTGCGGTCCGAGCGTCATGTTGCGCAGGACGGTCATGTTCGGGAAAAGGTTGAAATGCTGGAACACCATGCCCATCTTCTGGCGGTGCTTATTGATGTTGACGTGCGGGGCGTTGATATCCTCGCCGTCAAAGAATATCTCGCCGGAGGTCGGCAGCTCCAAGAGGTTCAGGGAGCGCAGGAAGGTGGACTTGCCCGAGCCGGACGGTCCGATGATGACGATGACCTCGCCGCGTTTGATGTCCATGCTCACGCCGTCAAGCGCGTGGATCGTGCCTTCCCTGAAGTGCTTTTTCAGGTCGGTGACCTTGATGATCACATCGCCCTTCTGACGCTCGGGGGTGGCTTTTACCATTCTTCTCTTAACGTTCACTCTTACGCAGCCTCCTCTCGATAATGCCGACGATCTTCGTCAGGATCAGGACGATCACCAGATAGATCAGCGCGACCGATACCAGCGGCATGAAATAGGAGTAGGTGATCGAGCCGATATTATTGCCCGCCTTTGTCAGGTCGATGATTCCGATGTAGCCGGCGACTGAGGTCTCCTTCAAAAGAGCGATAAACTCATTGAGCAGGGCGGGAAGGACATTCTTCAAAACCTGCGGGATGATGATGTGATACATTGTCTGCACATAATTGAAGCCGAGAGAGCGTCCCGCCTCGAACTGTCCCTTGTCGATTGCCATAATGCCGCCGCGCAGGATCTCCGCTACATACGCACCGGAGTTGATGCCGAAGGCAAGCGCCGCGATGAGCGTGCCGTTGCTGCTGTTCGCGAAGATGACCAGATAAATGATCATCAACTGAACGACGACGGGCGTGCCGCGGATCACGGTCAGATACAGCTTTGCAATCGCGTTGAAGAAGCCGAGCACATAGTAGCCTGCGCTCTTGTTGTGCTTCATGGTGTCCTTGTTATTATCGAAGGTCGTGCGGATCGCCGCGATAACGATACCGATCAGGATACCGAGCAGCGCCGCCAGCAGCGTGATCAGGAGCGTGTTCCCAAGACCCGTTGCGAAAGCCCTCCACCTGTCCTTGAGGATGAAGGTTTTAAAGAATTCGGTTTGTAAATCAGAAAGCCAGTCCATTTTTCACCTATACACGGTAAAGCAGGGCGGAGAGACTCCGCCCTGCACCTTCATTCAAATCTTAATTACTCAGCGGTAATGTACTTGTCAATAATTGCCTTGATGGTGCCGTCGTCGGTCAGCTCCTTGAGAGCGGCGTTGATCTTATCGAGCAGCTCCGTGTTCTCCTTAGCAACGCAGATCGCGTAATCCTCGGTGACGTACTCGGTGTCGAGAATCTTCAGGCCGGGGTTCTCAGCGACGTAAGCCTTAGCAGGCTCGTTGTCGATAACAACGCAGTCGACCTTGTTGGAGAGCAGGTTCGCAACAGCCAGGTTGCCGCTCTTGAAGGATACGATCCTCTCCTCACCGACGTCGTCAAGCATGTAGATATAGCCGGTGGTGGCTTCCTGAGTGCCTACCTTGTACTGTGCGCCGTCGGCAAGAATATCGTCAACGGACTTGATCGGAGAATTTTCGGGAACGATAACAACCTGAACGCCGGTCGCATAGGGAGTGGAGAAGTTGACGGACTCCAGTCTCTCCTCGCTGACGGTCATGCCCGCCATACCCATATCGTATTTGCCGGACTTGACGCCCTCGATGATGGTGGAGAAGTCTACGTCCTTGATCTCAAGCTCCATGCCGAGCTTCTCGGCGATCTTCTCAGCGATCTCCGCGTCGATACCGACGATGTTCACGCCGTCGTCCTTAAACTCATAGGGCGGGAACTCCGCGTTGGTCGCCATGGTCAGGGTCTGCTTCGCGTCGTCGGTCTTGCCGGAGTCGGCGGCTTCGGTCGCGGAAGCTGCGTCCGCCTTGGAAGCGGTGTCAGCGGTCTTGGAGCCGCAGCCCGCGAGCATCGCGACGGAAGCGATCATCGCAACAGCCAGAACGATTGCAAGAATCTTTTTCATTTCATTTACCTCATTTCTTGGTTGATTTTCTCTTATTTCACCTTACTCACTATACAACAAATATCTTTGTGAAGCAAGGGATATCCGCATAGTTATGCAATTTTTATAGGATTGAACAATTGACAGTTTTTCTGAACGGTCAAATATAGACAATTTACTGATTCGCGTTCTGAATAATATTCAAACATGCAGAATTTTATGCATCAGAACGAGGTCAGGAACGCCTTGAGACGATCGCTCGTCGGGTTATCCAGGATCGCGGGGCCGCCTCTCGCGGCGATCACGCCGCCGTCCATGAAGATGATCTCGTCGGAGACGTCGTGCGCGAAGCTCATCTCATGCGTGACAATGATCATGGTCATGTGCCGATCCGCCAGAGAGCGGATGACCTTGAGCACCTCGCCCGTCAGCTCGGGGTCGAGCGCGGAGGTCGGCTCGTCAAAGCAGAGGATGTTCGGCTTCATCGCCAGCGCCCGCGCGATCGCGACGCGCTGCTGCTGACCGCCGGAAAGCTCGCAGGGGTAGTTGTTCCGCTTATCCGCGAGACCGACGCTCTCCAGAAGCTCGAGCGCCTCCCTCTCGATCTGCTCCCTGCTGTCCTTGGTCAGAAGCCGCGGCGCCAGGGTGACGTTATCCAGCACGCTGTACTGGGGGAACAGGTTGAAGTTTTGGAACACCAAGCCGAAATGCAGGCGCTTCTGCATCAGCTCCTTCTCGGACGGACGCTTGTTGACAGAGCCGTCGAAGATCGTCTCGCCGTTGACGATGATCTTTCCCTCATCCGCGAACTCCAGCGAGTTCAGACAGCGCAGGAGCGTCGTCTTGCCCGAGCCGGAGGAGCCGATGATGGAGAGCACCTCGCCCTGTTCCAGCGTGAAGTCGATGCCCCTGAGTACATGGTTGCGGCCGAAGCTCTTGTTGATGTTCTTGACTTCCAAAATCGCCATATCGCCGCCTCCTTATACCTTGAAATAGCTCAGCTTCTTCTCGACCCAGCCGAACAGCAGGGTGAGAACGCCGGAGAAAATGAGATAGTACACACCGGTGAAGAACAGCGGCCAGATCGCGCCGGAGATGCCCTGGCTGCCCTTCATGAACGCCTGTCCCGCCCAGATGATCTCCTGCAGCGCGATGATGCGCGCAAGGGAGGTATCCTTGACGAGGGTGATGATCTCGTTGGACATCGGGGGCACGATACGCTTGATCATCTGCATCAGGGTGATGCGGAAGAAGATTTGGGTCTTGGAGAGACCGAGCACCTGACCCGCCTCCTGCTGACCGACCGGGACGCCCTGGATGCCGCCGCGGTAGATCTCGGAGAAATAGCAGGCGTAATTCAGGATGAAGGCGACCGCAGAAGCGATGAAGCGTCCGCTCTCGCCGCCGCCCCAGAGCTGTTTGCCGAACACCAGCCCCGGAAAGTAGAAGATGATCAGAAGCTGGAGCATCAGCGGGGTGCCGCGGACGATCCAGACGATCACCCTCACCAGCATGGAGAGGGGCTTGAAGCGGCTCATAGAGCCGAAGGAGATGATCAGACCCAGCGGGATCGCACCCAGAAGGGTCACGGCAAAGAGCTTCAGCGTCTGTAAAAATCCGACGTTCAGAGCCTGAAAGACGATCGGAAACTGTTCTGCAAAAGTGTTCATAAAAACCTCAAATACTGTTCTGCGCTAAAAGACAGAGAGCATGACACCCTCTGTCTCCCGCAAATCGTTATAGGGTCTTGATCGGTATGATCAGGACTTTGCTACCAGATACTTCTCGGTGAGCTGATCAATGGTGCCGTCAGCCTTCTTCGCCTCGAAGAACTCGTTGCACTTCTCGGTCAGGTCGGAACCCTTGCGGAAGCCGACGCCGTACTCCTCGGAGTTCAGGGAAACGGTGTAAGCGAGCTGCTCATAGCCGGTGCCTGCGCCTACCATAGCCTTCGCCATGAGCAGGTCGATGATCGCGCCGTCGCAGGTGCCGGAAGCGGCCTCCATCAGCGCGGTAGCCTGATCCTTGACCTCGGTGAACTTGAAGCCGTTCGCCTCAGCCTGCTCCTGACCTGCGGAACCGCTCTCAACAGCGAAGGTCAGATCCTTGCAGGCGTCCGCGGTCGCGTACTTGTCGGCAACGTCCTTGTTGACGACGACGACCTGCGCGTTGTCGAGGTAGGGCTTGGTGCAGGACATGGCGGAGGTGACCTCGTCGGTCAGGGTCATGCCGTTCCAGATGCAGTCGACAGTGCCGCCGTCAAGCTCGAGGATCTTGTTGTCCCAGTCGACCTCAACGAACTCAGCAGTCACGCCGAGGCTCTCGGCAAAAGCTCTCGCCATATCAGCGTCAAAGCCGATCCACTCGCCCTTTTCATCCTTATAGTCCATCGGCTCGAAGTCGGTGATACCGACGACCAGCTTGCCGGCGGTCTTGACCGCGTCGGAGTCAGCGGTCGCAGCCGCGGGAGCAGCGGTAGCCTCAGCCGTGCTCTCGTCCGCCTTGGTCTCGGCTGTTTTACCGCCGCATGCCGCGAGCATCGCGACGACCATCAGTACAGCCATTGTTAAAGCAATTATTCTTTTCATCATTTTCCTCCATATAGTTGTCATGATTCACACGCCGACCGATATATAGGGTCGGCAACGACGTTTATTATTTTACCGTATTAACACGTTAAAGTCAATCATCAACTTGCACAAAGAAAGGCGGACACGCCCTGTGACTACTGTAATCATTTACCACTGTAGCACGATAAAGTGTTCTCCATACAAAAAAGGCGGCAACCCAAAGGTCACCGCCTGATGTACATTTTCTTCAATTACGCCTTGATCTTCTTGACAGCAACAACGCCTAAGCCCGCAGCCAGCAGAACCAGCGCGATGATCATCATGGTAGGATCGCCGGTCTTGGGGGAGGTGCCGCCCTCGTTGGGCTTGGTGGTGGGCTTTACGACCTCAGTCGCGTCCTGACCCTGACCCTTGAAGTGAGCGGTCGCAACGATATCGGAAGCAGGCTGGATCACGAGCACTCTGGTGCTGGTGTCGCCCTCGACGACGGTATAGGAACCGTCGATCGTCCAGTTGACGAAGGTCTCTTCGCCGTCGATAGCGGTCAGGGTGACCTTATCGACGTCCTGCTTGACCTCGACCTTGTTCTTATCGGTCGTCGCTTCGCCCTTACCGTCAACCTTAACGGTAATATTATAATAAGCGGGAGCCGTCGGGCTGGTCTCAGCCGCAACAGAGACAGCCATAGCCAGCATCATAACGAGAACAAGTGCAATTGATACAAACTTTTTCATTTTTATCATCTCCAAATAAATATACTTTCTCAATGTTGTTCTTATCATACCATTTCCGTTATCCGTTTGTCAAGTATAAAAAGCAATTAATCATACTAAATTTTCTCAAAAAACATCAGCCCTTTGTAAATAATCAACAAAGCGCACCGCGAAAAGCCCGCGATGCGCCGTATTGATTCTTATTTCGAATATTAATCTGCCAGAGTGATCTGCAGCTTGTCGATCGTTTTACCGAAGAGCCCCGCGTAGCCGTCCTGACCGCCGGTGCGCTCGTTGTCATACTGCCAGTCGTAGTAGCTTCCGCCCACGGGCGCGACGCGGTACTTCGCGCGCAGATAGCCATGAGCCTTCACCACGTCGGAAGGCGTGTAATAGTAGACCTCCACCGCGTCGATCGGCTTTTTATCGCCTGCATAGCCGTTCTCGCTGTCAGAAGTATCACAGCCGGTCACATACGGCAGCCAGCCTCCGCCCTTGACATGGACGCGGTATTTGACCTTGCCCTTGGTCACACGGAGCGCAACGTCGGTGATCGCCTTGCCGGAAAGCCCCGCGTAACCGCTCAGATCGGCGACCTCGGGGAGCCATCTCCCGCCCGCTCTCACGCGGTAGATCGCCTTGGGGAGCGTCTCGGGCTGAACAGAGCCGCTGTAGGCGGGTCTGCCGGCGCAGGAGATCACGGAAACGGGTCTGACGCGCCGCATCACCTCACCGTTCGGCGAGGAGCCGGTATTGCCCTCGATCGAGGTGATCGTACCGTCGCCGTTGACGCTCTCGATGATGCCCACATGGTCGCTGACATAGGTGCCCGGAACCAGCGTGGAGCGTTCGTCCGACCAATGGAAGAACACCACGTCGCCGCGCTTGAAGCCGGAGGTCACCAGCCTGCCGCGATCCTGAAACGCCTTGGCGGCATAGCCGCAGTTGGCGGTCTTGTCATACAGGAGCGCGGACGCGCCCGCCTGATGGAACACCCACTGCACAAACACCTCGCACCAGTCATAGCCCGAGCCGGAGACGACCGTGCCGTAGTACCAGGTGTTATACTTGCATTTCTTGATATTCGTCGCCTTCGTGCCGATCTCGGCACGCGCGATACTGAGGATCTTATCTGCCGAAACAGACATAACATCACTGTCCTTTGCGTTCTGCGTGCCGCCGACGTGCAGCGGCACGCCGTTTTTATCTTCGCTTATCCATACACTAGATCGCCGCCAGTTCGTCCTCCAGGTCGCCGATCATCCCGTCGATCTCGACCTTGGTGTAGACGTCCTGCGCCCTGGCAAGTCCCTGAACGGCAGAGTCCGTGTATGCTACAGCATATGCTTTGACCTCTGCTTTTGTGTCGGAGATCTGTGCGTCAAGCTCGCCGCGCGTGACGTACTCTCCCTCATCCTCCCCGCCGTCCTCAACGGAGGAACCGATCAGGAAGTAGTCGCGGGTCGTGTGCTTGACCTCGCCGTTTGGATAAACGATCTTCACCTGAGCGGTGACGATGCCCCGCGCATACAGGTGCTCCTTGCGGACGTTCCACGTCAGGAGCACATCGCTGCTGTAATACATGGGTGCGAGAGTGACCGTTCTGACCGTGCCGTCGTCAAAGCGCAGACACAGCGTGAAGGTACAGTCGCGATCGGCGAAATGAAGCAGACCGATCTGGATCTCGGAGGTCGGTTCGTCGCCTGCGAATCCGATGAACCTCTCCTCCTCGGGAATGATGAATTTTCCCGATTCAATGGTAATCATGAGTACCACCTCCAACCATGCCGGCGCAACAAAAAAAGTTGCATATTTCTATGCAACTCTGATACTAAGTTTCATTAAAACACTTTAACATTTATTGCGTTAAATTCCGTATAACTTCGTTGTCCTCCTTGACAGGCGCCAGCCTGTCTGCGTCGT
>CACYFH010000057.1 GCA_902773635.1 uncultured Ruminococcus sp.
TTCTTAGAGTTTTGTTGTAGCAAACTAACTGTAACACAGGTTCTTCCTATTTGCTATTCTTTTTTCTTGCTACTGTAACGACTCTATTGTAAACCTACATTGGATAAGCTAACTTTGGTCAGCATTTCCTTGACAATCGCGCGCGTTGGTGCTACAATAGCATATGTAAGATACAGTTAACGTAGAGAGTGGGTCTTGACGGACCCGCTCTTTGTTATTGTCAGGGGGGATAAACTTGGCTAACAGTAAGGGCAAGAACACCGTCACTGCCGTGGAGGAGCTTGCCGCTCCGATCGCAGAAGGCTTAGGGCTTCGGATCTGGGACGTGCGGTATCTGAAGGAAGGTTCGCAGTGGTTTTTGCGGATCTTCATCGACAAGGACGGCGGCGTGGATATCAACGACTGTGAGAGCATGTCGCGCGCGGTCGACGAGCCGCTCGACCGGCTCGACCCGATCGAGGGCGAATATATCTTAGAGGTCAGCTCTCCGGGCGTTGAACGCGAGCTGATCCGCCCGGAGCATTTTGAGCAGTTCATCGGAGCCGATATTATGGTGAAGATGATCCGCCCGATCGAGGGCGTCGGCAAGGAGTTCAAGGGCGTGCTCACCGCCTATGAGGACGGTATGGTGACGATCACCGACCACAGCGGCGAGAACACCGTGACGATCAGCAAGAAGGACGCCGCTTATATCAAGCTGGACGACTTTGAATAAATCCCGCGGGATTTATTCAGAGAACAGAGAATAGAGAACAGAGAATAGTTGTGGTTTCTCGCTGCGCTCGATCAATTATATTTATAATTTTAGGAATCCAAAACGCGAAGCGTTTTCCTTTACCGTTATTTGTTATCCGTTATCTGTTCTCTCAAGAATACGGTTTCAATATTCAATTTATAATAGAAAGGTTGGATCAGGAAAAATGGCAAGCAAGGTCAATAACAAAGAGCTTTTCGAGGCGCTGAGACTTCTCGAAAAAGAGAAAGGAATCCCCGCCGAGTATATGATCACTCAGATCAAGAAGGCGATCGTTACCGCGTGCAGGAATTACTACGGCGGCAACGAGAATGTAGAGATCAAGATGGACGCCGACAGCAACACCTTCTCCGTGAAGCTGCTCAAGACGGTCGTCGAGGAGGTCGAGGACCCGAACTTTGAGATCTCCCTCGCGGACGCGAAGGTCATCTCCAAGACCGCTGAGGTCGGCAAGGAGGTCGGCATCCCGATGGATCCGATGCAGCTGGGCCGTATCGCGATCCAGACCGCGCGCTCCGTCATCCGTCAGGGCATCCGCGACGGTGAGAAGGATCGCTTCCTCGTCGAGTTCCAGTCTAAGGCGCAGGAGATCACCACCGCCACCGTCGAGAGCGTCGACCCCGTCACCGGCAACGCGACCCTGAAATTCGGCAGCAACTCCATGGCTGTCCTGCCCAAGAGCGAGCAGATCCCCACGGACAACTTCCGTGAGGGCAGCACCGTGAAGGTCTATGTCGTGGGCGTCAAGGAGAGCGAGCGCGGTCCGCGCGTCAATATCTCCCGCACGCATCCCGACTTCGTGAAGCGTCTCTTTGAGAAGGAGATCCCCGAGATCTACGACGGCACCGTGGAGATCAAGTCCATCTCCCGCGAGGCGGGCTCCCGCACCAAGATGGCTGTCTTCTCCGAGGACAGCGAGATCGACGCGGTCGGCGCCTGCATCGGTACACGCGGCGCGCGCGTCAACACCATCGTTGACGAGCTCGGCGGCGAGAAGATCGACATCGTACTCTATGACGAGGATCCCACCAAGTTCATCGCCGCGGCGCTCTCTCCCGCGAACGTCGTGAAGGTCGAGCTTGCCGAGGACGGCTCCAAAGCGTGCAAGGCAACCGTCCCGGACGGCCAGCTCTCGCTCGCGATCGGCAACAAGGGTCAGAACGTTCGCCTTGCCGCGAAGCTGACCGGCTATAAGATCGATATTCGTCCCGAATCCGGTTTCTGGGGCGAGGAGACCGACGATAAGGAAACTGACGACAAGGAAACCGAGGAATAATTGCTCTATCACGGCAATTGAAGGAGAATCTGTATGGCTGAGCGAAAAAAACCGCTTAGAAAATGTATCGGCTGCAACGAGATGAAGGATAAGCGCACGCTGGTGCGTATTGTCCGCAACAAGGAGGGCGAGATCTCCGTGGATTTCACGGGAAAGAAGCCCGGCCGCGGCGCGTATATATGTAAGGACGTCGCCTGTCTCGATCAGGCGCAGAAGGCGAAGCGGATCGAGCGCGCCTTCAGCACGAAGATCGAACCGGAGATCTATGACGAGATCAGGAGAGAGCTGAGTGAATAACGACAGACTGCTGAGCTTTCTCGGCTTGTGCAAACGCGCGGGCAGGCTCGTCACAGGCGCTGAGACGGTAACGAAAACGATCGCGGAGGGCAAGGCGCTTCTGGTGCTGTACGCCGCTGACGTTTCCGAGGGAAGTCTCAAGCGCGTTCTCAGGGAAGCGCAGAACAGAGATATCCCGGCGCGTCGGCTCTCTTGCTCCAAGGAGGAGCTGAGCTTCGCGCTCGGACGGCTGAGCGCCATCATCTGCGTGACCGACAAAGGCTTTGCCGATAAGATTCTCACTATGACTGAACAGGAGGAATAACCATGGCTATTATGATCAAATATAAAGTCAAAGAGGTGGCCGGTGACCTTGACGTCGCAACAAAGGATGTCATCGCCGTATTGAAGGAAAAATGCGGTGTGGATAAAAAGGCTATGACCACTCTTTCCGAGGAGGAGCTGAACATCCTCTTCGATTATTATACCCAGAAGAACGCGGTAGCGGATCTCTCCGATTACTTCGCGGTGCGCGACAACGCCATCAAGAAGCAGGAGGAAGAAGCCCAGCGCCGTAAAGAGGAAGAGAAGAAGCGCAGAGAGGAAGCCAAGGAGCAGCTCCGCGCCAAGACCGGCAAGCAGGAGAACAAGGAGCAGAAGCCGCAGAACCAGCAGGCGCAGCCCAAGCCCCAGCAGCCGAAGAAGGAGAAGGTCGACAAGACCGCTGACATCGACCTCAAATCCGAGATCAAGTCTAAGCGCGGCACCGGCCGTATCGTTGATACAGGCGCCGCAGAGGTCAACGTTGACCGATATAACCAGAAGTATGACGATCTCGCTCTCGATAAGGTGAGAAACGAGAACAATATGACCTCGAAGAAGCAGAAGATCAACCAGAAGTCGAAGCAGAAGAACCGCCGCTCCGCGAAGCGCGAGACCGAGCGCGAGCGTATGGCGCGTATCGAGAAGGAGCGTAAGGCGAAGAAGATGACCGTCCTCATCCCCGATGAGATTTCCATCGGCGATCTCGCCCTCAGATTGAAGGCTACCGTCGCCGAGGTCGTCAAGAAGGCGTTCCTCATGGGTACGATGGTCACCGCGAACGACGTCGTTGATTTCGACACCGCCTCCCTGATCGCGATGGAATTCCACGCGAAGGTTGAGAAGGAGGTCGTCGTCACCATCGAGGAGCAGATCATCGACGACAGCGAGGACAGCGACGAGAACCTCGTCGAGCGCGCGCCGGTCATCGTGGTCATGGGTCACGTCGACCACGGCAAGACCTCTCTGCTCGACTACATCCGCCACGCGCACGTCACCGCAACCGAGGCGGGCGGCATCACCCAGCACATCGGCGCGTACCGCGTGAATATCAACGACCGCGACATCACCTTCCTCGACACCCCCGGACACGAGGCGTTCACCACCATGCGTGCCCGCGGCGCTCAGGTCACGGATATCGCGATCCTCGTCGTCGCGGCTGACGACGGTATCATGCCGCAGACCATCGAAGCGATCAACCACGCCAAGGCGGCGGGCGTTTCCGTCATCGTGGCGATCAATAAAATGGATAAGCCGGGAGCCAATCCCGAACAGGTCAAGCAGCAGCTCACCGAGTACGAGCTGATCCCTGAGGAGTGGGGCGGCGACACGCCATGCGTGCCTGTTTCCGCCAAGACCGGCATGGGCATCGACGAGCTTCTGGAGATGGTTCTGCTGGTTGCCGATATGAAGGAGCTGAAAGCCAACCCCGACCGTGCCGCAAAGGGTACGGTCATCGAGGCGCGCCTCGACAAGGGCCGCGGCCCCGTCGCTTCCATCCTCGTTCAGAACGGTACGCTGCATACCGGCGATATCGTCGTTGCGGGTACGGCTGTCGGCCGTGTACGCGCGATGACGGACGATAAGGGCAACCGCGTTGATACCGCCGGCCCCTCGATCCCGGTCGAGATCACCGGTCTCGACGGCGTTCCCACCGGCGGCGACACCTTCAACGCCGTCACCGACGAGAGCCTCGCGCGCAAGCTGGTCGACCAGCGCAAGCATGAGCAGAAGGAAGCGGAGTTCAACGCTCAGACCAAGGTCACACTCGATAACCTCTTCGATCAGATGAAGCTCGGCGAGGTCAAGGAGCTCAAGATCATCGTCAAGGCTGACGTACAGGGCTCTGTGGAAGCCGTTCGTCAGAGTCTTGAGAAGCTCTCTAACGAGGAAGTCCGCGTGCACATCATCCACGGCGCAGTCGGCGCTATCAACGAGTCTGACGTCATGCTCGCGAACGCCTCTAACGCGATCATCGTCGGCTTCAACGTCCGTCCCGACGCGACCGCTCAGGCGAACGCCGAGCGCGACGGCGTGGATATGCGTATGTACCGCGTCATCTACGACTGCATCGAGGAGATCGAGAGCGCGATGAAGGGTATGCTCGCTCCCAAGACCAGAGAGGTCATCCTCGGTACCGCCGAGGTCCGCAGCGTCATCCGCATCAAGTCCGTCGGCAACATCGCGGGCTGCTATGTCAAGAGCGGTAAGATCCAGCGCGGCGCAGGCGTCCGCGTTGTCCGCGACGGTATCATCATCGCCGACGATAACATCGGCTCTCTCCAGCGCTTCAAGGACAGCGTCAAGGAGGTCGCCGAGGGTTATGAGTGCGGTATCGGTCTGGAGAAGTACAACGATATCAAGGAAGGCGATATCTTCGAGGTGTTCACCATCGAGGAGTATCGTGAGGACTGAGCAGAGAATAACGAATAAAGAATAGAGAATAGTGAATAACGGCGGGAGGGCTTTGCCCTCACCCATTTACAGAATAAACGACGGTTAAGGCGGAGATATTCGTCTTATCCGTTTCGAGGTAAGATTTATATGGCTAATCATAAATTAGGCAGGACTACCGAGGATATCAAACGCGAGCTGACCGCGATCTTCCGCGAGTTGAAGGATCCGCGCGTCACGGGCTGTTTTCTGTCCATCGTGCGGGTAGAGGTCACGAACGACCTCTCCTACTGCACCGTCCACGTCTCCGCCTTGGAGGGCATGGACAGGGCGAAGGAAGCCGTCAAGGGGCTGAAAAGCGCCGCGGGCTTCATCCGCCGCGAGCTGGGTCACAGGCTCAGACTCAGACACGTCCCGGAGCTGATCTTCACGCCCACGGATTCAATCGCGTACAGCGCGGAGATCTCGCGTATCCTGAACAGCCTGGACATCCCGAAGGACGAGGAGGCGGACGATGAAGACGATAACGCTTGATAAGGTTGCCGCCCTCCTTTCGGAGCATGACAATATCAAAATTTTGACCCATACCTATCCCGACGGCGACTGCCTGGGGTCGGGCTACGCGCTCGCGTTCATGCTGCGTAAGCTGGGGAAAAAGGTGAATGTCGCCGTGGACGGAAACCTGCCCTCAAAGTTCGGTTATCTGATCGAACACTATGAGGAACAGGATTTCACTCCCGAGTACATCGTCAGCGTGGACGTCGCCGCGCCCTCGCTGCTCGGCGAGAGCGTGATGCAGGGCGTCGAGAAGATCGACCTGTGCATCGACCACCACGGCACCAACAGCATCGAGGCGGACTATAAGTATGTGGACAGCGGCGCGGCAGCGGCGGCAGAGATCGTCTGGCAGTTGCTCATCCCGCTGGGCGTTGAGATCGACAGCGATATCGCGACCGGTATCTATACCGGTATCTCCACCGACACCGGCTGCTTCGTCTATACGAACACCACTCCCCGCACCCACCACATCGCGGCTTCCGTGATGCCGTTCTGCGACTGGAACAGGATCAACTATATCAATTTTGTGTTAAAGACCCGCGCGAAGATGAAGCTCGAGCGCGAGATCCTCGACACGATCGAATACTATTCCGACGGAAAGATCGCTATCATCTACACCACGCTCAAAATGTGTGAGAAGCTCGGCACGGGCGACGACGAGATGGAAGGGCTTGCCTCCATTCCGCGAGAGATCGAGGGCGTGAAAATGGGCATCACCATGCGCGAGAAGGAAGGCGGCGTGTTCAAGATCTCCGTCCGCACCAACGACGGCATCGATGCGGCGGCTTTCTGCAAGCGCTTTGACGGCGGCGGTCATCCCGCCGCGGCAGGATGCTCCATCGAGGGCGACCTCCAAACGGTGAAGGCGAAGCTCGTTGCCGCCGCGGAGGAAACGCTCGGATGAACGGCGTGATCCTGATCAACAAGGAAAAGGACTTCACCTCCTTTGACGTCGTCGCCGTGGTGCGGAAGCTGATCGGTCAGAAGAAGGTCGGTCATACCGGCACCCTTGACCCGAACGCGACGGGCGTTCTGCCTGTTCTGCTCGGCTCGGCGACCAGGGCGCAGGATATTTTGCCGAATCATGACAAGCGCTATACAGCCTGTTTTAAATTCGGCGTCGCAACCGATACGCTGGATATCTGGGGCGAGGTGCTGGAGGAAAAGCCCGCGAACGTCACGACGGAGGAGCTGGAAAAAGCTCTCGTCGCTTTTCGCGGCGAGATCGAACAGCTCCCGCCGATGTACTCGGCGGTCAGCGTGGACGGCAAGCGGCTCTACCAGTATGCCCGCGAGGGCAAGGAGGTAGAGCGCCGTCCGCGGACGGTGACGGTTTACTCACTGGAGCTTTTGTCCTTTGACGAAGCTGCCCAGAGCGGAACGCTCGATATCTACTGCTCCAACGGCACCTATATCCGCACGATCATTGACGATCTGGCGCGCTCACTCGGCACGGTCGGCGTGATGACCGACCTCGTGAGAATTGAAGCCTGCGGCTTCCGTCTGGAGGACTGTATCACCCTCGACGCGCTCAAGGAAATGATCGAAGGCGGTGAATTCGCTGTGGGCGATGATACGCCGATGACCTATTATTATAGAAACGTTGAAACTCTTTTTGCTGAGTATGACGAGCTCGTCGTCAGCGAGAAGCAGGCGCACCGCTTCATCAACGGCAACCCGCTGGATATCGTCCGCACAGCGCTGAGAGACGGCGCAGAGGACAAAAAAATATACCGCGTGAAGGACAGGGAAGGCAACTTCCTCTCACTCGGTATCGTTGATAAAGATGTTCTGAAAATGTATAAGCACTTCTGAGATCGGTAGGGACGAGCATTGCTCGTCCGCGGATAGGGAGGAAGGGCTTTTGCAACGGACGACCGATGGTCGTCCCTACAAAGAAAAGCTGCCGCTTTTTCATGAAACTGTCAAGGGAAAGTAGACAATAAAAAAGCACAATTAGGCAAACCCCTGTTCAATTCTAAATTGAGCAGGGGATTTGTAATGCAATTTAGAAGA
>CACYFH010000058.1 GCA_902773635.1 uncultured Ruminococcus sp.
TATGTTGACGAGGACGAAGCCAAAATCGTTCGTGAGATTTTTGAACGATATGCAAGCGGCGAAACAAAAGCCGAAATCGTAAAGGACTTGAAACGCCGCCAAGTCAAAACTTCACTTGGTAACGATTTCACTTATAACAGCCTTAGCCGTATGCTGAGCAACAAACGATATATAGGAGTTTATATGTATAAGGGACAGGAAACGCCGGGCGGTATGCCGAGGATTTTGGACGATGATCTATTTAACAAGGTTCAGGATATTCTGAACAAAAACAAAAAGGCTCCTGCCAGAACGCACGGCGAGGGTGAGTATCTGTTGACAACAAAGCTGTTTTGCGGTCACTGTAAGAATATGATGGTCGGTTACGGCGGTACAAGCAAAACCGGAAAACAGTATCACTATTACATCTGCAAGGAAGCCCGAAAGAAGCACTGTGATAAAACAATCGTTGGCAAAAAGAAAATTGAGGACAGAGTGATAGCAGAATGCCTGAAACTGCTTACAGATGAAAACATCAAATTCATAGCCCAAAAGGTCGCTGAGGAATGTCATAAAAGTCCTGATAATCTTACGGTCAAACACCTAAAGAAAGCTATTCGAGAAGCGGATACAGCCATAGAAAATCTATGGAGAGGTATTGAGCAAGGACAATCCGTCCCAATGCTGACGGAACGCCTTAACAAGCGTCAAGCTGAAAAAGAAGCGCTGGAGGAACAGCTTGCTATTGAAGAAAACAAGCGGATATGTCTTTCAGAAGCGCAGATACTCGCCTTTCTCGATTTTGTCTGCGATATGCCGCTTGATGACGTCAACAAGCGCAGAGCCATCATCAATATCCTCGTACACTCCGTCTATCTTTACGATGACCACTTTACACTGATAATCAACGCCAGCAAGAAGCCTGTGAGTGTTGATAACATACCGTTAGAGGAAATTGAAGACGCCTTTAACACCGATAAAACCTGTGCGGAGCAGTGTTCGACTATGACATTGCCTGCTCCACCAAAGCGAAAATCCTGTCACAACGAGGCAGGATTTTTCGCTTTGTATTATTCATTTTTAAGTCTTAAGTCTTAATTATTCAGTCCTGTAACAGGATTATCTAAATGAATACTGAAAACTTAAGATTTAATAATGAATAATTGTTGCGTACGCGAGTTCACTTCTCCCACAGCACTTTCCCGAAAACCCATCTTTTTTGCCTATTCTTGACATTGATAATGGCGTGGGGTATCTTGACGATACCCCACGCCATTATCATTTAACCGCACAGTGTACGATGTCGGGAATTGAAGACGAGCGTGCGCGCTGCTTTTGAAAGATTATGTGCGTATATGTTGACATTCTCACAAAATCCCCTATAATGGTTTAGGTGACGCCCCGGAGCGGGGGTTGTCACGCGAATTTACCCTTTTCCGGATTTGAAGGAGGCTTTTATGAAAAAACTGATTTCTTTGTTCTTGATCCTAACGCTTGCGCTCATTGTCGGAGGTTGTTCGGCGAACACGAGCACGGCAAGCGCAGATATGGCAGCGACCCGTGCTTCGGGCGAGGATGACAAATGGGAGAACGTTCAGGTCGAGTTTGACGCGGAGGACTACTACGCGCGGCTGGAGCGCTGCGTCAGGCAGATCCGCGAAAAGACGGATTTTGTGCCCGATATCGCGCTGGTGCTGGGAAGCGGACTGGGCGATTATGCCGACACGGTGAAGGTCGTTGCCGAGATTCCTTACAGCGAGATCGACGGCTTCCCGGTATCGACCGTCGCGGGTCACGACGGCACGCTGATCTTCTGTGAGATCGAGGGCAAGAAGGCTGTCATCATGAACGGCAGAGTGCACTATTACGAAGGCTATGATATCCATGAGGTCGTCCTGCCCCTGCGCGTGATCCATATGCTCGGCGCTGAGACGGTCGTGCTCACCAATGCGGTCGGCGCGATCAATGCGGACTACAGCGTGGGCGACTTCGTCACGAACGTAGATTATATCTCCAGTTTTGTCCCCTCTCCCCTGGTCGGAGAGAATATCGACAAGCTGGGCGACCGGTTCGTGGATATGACGAACGCTTATGATGAAGAGCTGATCTCTATTGTGGAGGGCGTCGCGAAGGAAAACAATATCGCGCTCCACAAGGGCGTCATGTTACAGGTCACAGGACCGCAGTATGAATCGCCGACCGAGATCAAGATGTTCCGCAGTCTCGGTGCGGACACCGTCGGAATGAGCACGGTGGTGGAGACAATCGCCGCGCGGCACATGGGAATGCGCGTCTGCTGTATCAGCTGTATCACCAATATGGCGGCGGGCATGCAGGAGAAGATCTCTCACGAGGAGGTACAGAATTCCTCCAACGATTCCTCCAAGAACTTCTCAACCCTGGTCAGCGGACTGCTCTCAAAAATGAAATAATGTATACATATGAAAAGGCGGCTGTCGCGTAGTGCGGCAGCCGCTTTCTGATGCTTTGATTTAACGGTAAGGTGTGCTGTCGAGGCGGAAGCCGCCGCCGGCGGTGTGGTGGGTCATGTAGACGTTGCTGCCGACGTAGACACAGCGCTCGACGTCAAACGTGTAACCGGCGCGATAGCGGTCGATCTCGACCAGCTTGCCGTCACGGACGGCGAAGTTCAGCATGCCGCCGTACTGCTCCTCGTTCTCGCCCCAGACATATTCGTCTGTCTCGCTGTTATAGGTGTAGTCATAGTGGTAATAGTTCAGCGGGATGACGTAGTCGTCGCGGTCGGGGTTATAGACCAGCGCTCTCGGGTTATAGGTGACGGCGGAGAAGCAGTCCACATAGGACTTACTGTCGAGCACCTGCGGGTTCGCGGGGTCGCTCACGTCGAACAGCGCGAGCTTCACGCCCTCCTGCACCTCGAGGTCGGTGTAGTCCTCCTCCTCGGTGTGGAGACCGACGCCGAGAAGGGTGTTCTCGTCGATCGGGACGAGCATGGTGGAGAAGCCGGTGATCTTGACTTCACCCATGATCTTGGGGGCGGTCGGGGTGCTCAGGTCGATCACGAACAGGGGGTCGGTGCGCTCATAGGTGATGACGTAGGCGGTGTCGCCGATATAGCGGACAGCCTTGATGCTCTCGTTCAGCGCGAAGCCGTTGACCGAGCCGAGTACGCCGAGGTTCTCATCCAGCACAAAGAGGTTGTTGACGTCGTGTCCGTTTTTGCTGCTTGTCGTCGCGACGCGGAGGTTGCCGTCCTTCTCATCGAGCGCGTACTGGTCATGGATATAGCCCTCGATCTGGGCGTAGGCGGTGAAGCTGAGGTCGTCGGTGAGGTCGAGCTTCAGGATCTGAGAGGTCGTGCCGTCATCCGCATAGCCCCAGTAATAGCGGGCGTCGCCGTTCGCGTACTGTGTGCCGAAGATATACAGGTGGTTTTGGTTGCAGTAGATATCCTGCGCCGCGCCGAGGATGGCTTTGCTCTCTGTCCGGGCAGTGAAGTCGGCGGTGTTGAAGGCGCTGACGACGAGGAAGTTCTCGCTCTGCGGCTCCTGATAGGAATAGATGCAGTCGCAGGGGATCTCCGCAGGATTCTCGGCGTTGCCGCAGACGGGGAGAATGTGCTTCTCCGAATTAGGGTAATAGGAGCTGACGGTGTAGACAGTGTCGCCGATCATGCGGGACGCGGTGTAGGAGCCGCTCTGGGCATTGTCGCCGAGCAGGGTGATGTTGTTGATATCGCTGATATCGTAGACCTTGGCGACGGTCTTATAACCGCTGTCGCCGAAATTGTTGTCGTTGCACATCACGATCAGGCGGTCGTCATGAAGGTAGAAGTCGTTGATGTTAAAAAGATAGTAGCCGTAGTAGTCGAAGTCACGCGCTTCATCGGGGGTCGCGACGGTACTGTCGCTGACGTTCAGATCGGCGATCGGGGCGTTGTCGCCTTCCACGGCGGCGAAGATCTTGATATGAGAGGAATCATAGGCGTCGACCGCGTAGATATAGCGACCGTCGGTCTTGATGATATCCGCTTCATCCACGCCGTCCACCTGGATATAGGTGTCGCTGTGGGCTTCTCCGGCGGAGGAGGTCATCGTGGAGGAGCCGGTATCCGCAGAACCGGAGCCGGCGGCATCAGCGCTTTTTGCGGAATCGGCGGCGGCGTAGCTGCCGTTGAGCATTTCCGCACCGTATTCCAGAACGTCGCCGAAGGAGACCTTGTTCCGCTCCTTTTGGATGTCCTTCACGACCTTTTCCACCTCGGAGCGGTCGGAGAAGGTCCTCAGCGACAGCCCGCCGGGAAGGTCGAGAGTGCTGACGTGGTTCTTCCTGCCGAGGTTGACGCCGACGGCGGCGCCGATCGCGGCAACGAGCACGAAGGACGCCGCGGCAGCCGCGATCGCGGCGATCTTTTTCTTCGATTTCTTAGGCACGGCGGTGGGCTTGGGCTGCACCTCCGCGATCTGATCGAGCGCGTAGCTTGCGCTCATATCCTCCGGGGCGTTGACCCCGCTGTTCTCAAATTTATCCTTGATAAAATCAAAATCATTTTTCATGATACTCACTCCAAAAACGCTTTCATTTTAGCCAGTGCGCGGGAAAGGCGGGAGCGCACGGTGGCGGGTTTGAGACCGGTCATCGAGGCGATCTCGCGGCTGTTGTAACCGGCGATCACACTCAGCAGGACGATGTCTCTGTCCTCTTGGGGGAGAGCTTCGAGAGCCTCCTGCAGTTCGGGAGAAAGGCGGTTGTCCGTCGCTTCTACCCGATCCAGCTCCGAGATCTCCGCGCGATTGCGGCGCTCGTTCTGCTCTGCGATCAGCTTCACGCAGGAATAGTACAGGATGCGGAAGATCCAGGCGCGGAACGCACCCGCCGCGCGCAGGGCGTAGACGCCCTCGTAGGCGGAGACGATGCAGGCTGAGACCGCGTCGCGCGCGTCCTCCGCGTTGCCGAGACGGAAATAGGCGTAGCGATAGAGGTCGTCGCGGTATCGCGTATACAATGCGGCAAAGGCGTTCTTATCACCGCCCGCCGCCAGTGTGACCAGATTTTTTTCGTCCATAAGCTTCCTCCTACGACGTCGTTCATCTGTATAGTGAGAAAAAAGCGCGAAAGTGTTGCATGAAAATGAGAATTTTTAAAAAACAGGGAGCAGACCGAGGTCTGCCCCCCTTTGGATCATGTGATAGTTGAAGGATTACCAGGTGCCGGTGGACTTATCGCCGCCCCAGCCGGTGATGGTGTAGGTACCGCCGCCGGAAGGAATGGTCAGATCCTCCGTCTGGTTCCACCTGTTGTTCCAATTGTTCTCGGTGGTCTCGCCGTTCATGCGGCAGAAGATTACGGAGGTGTAGCCTTCGGGAACTGCAACGGTGTAGTTGTCGCCGGACTTGGTCATATCGACCCAGGTCTCGCCGTTGTCACCGTAGAAGTATGCCGCCATTCTCTCAACGCCCGCGTTCCATACGCCGGGTACGAGGGTCAGGGTGACGGAGGAGACGGGCGTCGTCGGCTCGGTCGCATCGGGATCATAGACAGCGGAAGTCGGGACAGCGTTATCCCAGCTTCCCGCAGGGATCGTATACAGATAGCCAGCCTGGAAGCCGACCTCGGAGGAGGTGTTCCATGCGCTGTCATAGCCGGTGGTCGCGGGGTCAAATCTCGCAAACTTGCAGGAAGCCCATGCCGTCGAGCCAACGTCGGCAACATAAATACCGTTGCCCACGGGTTCGAGGTCATACCACTCGCTGGTGTAATTCTTCCAGCCGCTGACCCAAACCGCGAGGCGCGCGTTGGCGGTAGTCCATTCGCCGGGATTGAGATATATCTTCTGTCCGTCTGTCAGCTTCGGGATGACAAGCTCAGCCGCGGTGGTCTCAACGGAACCGGTCGCGTCGGAGAAGAGCTTGCCGCAAACGGAGCAGGTGTAGTGCGCCTTGGTGCCTTCCGTCGATGTGGTCGCAGGAACCTCGGCGACGTAAGTCAGAGTGTGCGCGGTCATCGGGATGGTCTTAGCGGTGCGGCTCATCTCGGTATGGCAGACAGAGCAGTAAACGACCTCGTCGTAGCTGCCGGCCGCGGTGCAGGTCGCGGGGACTTCATTCTCACGGACAGCCGCGGAAGCGGTATGGGCGAGCTTCGCGATAGTCTTATGGCTACGGCTCATCTCGGTATGGCAGACGGAGCAGTAAACGACCTCGTCATAGCTGCCGGCCGCGGTACAGGTCGCGGGGACTTCATTCTCACGGACTGCCGCGGAAGCGGTATGGGCGAGCTTAGCGATGGTCTTGGAGGTACGGCTCATCTCGGTATGGCAGACGGAGCAGTAAACGACCTCGTCGTAGCTGCCGGCCGCGGTACAGGTCGCGGGGACTTCGTTCTCACGGACTGCCGCGGAAGCAGTGTGGACATGCTCGGGGATGGTATAGGTAGAGTCGAAGGAGGTGTGCTGGATGAGGCTAAAGCCTGGCTGGAGGACGCCCTTGTCGATGATCTTCTCGACATCGGAGCCGGTACGGGTGAGGATATTGAGCTTCAGCTCGACATCCGCCTCGCCGGCTGCGTCGACCGTAAAATGGGCTACGATCAGCTTGGAGTCGCCCGCCTTGAAGGAATAGCCTCTCGCCTTGCTGGCGTTGAAGATGATCCTGCCGGTCTTGGAAGCGTTGGAGATAGTGCTGTCGCCGGTGACCGGGAAGACGTTCTCGAGGTCAACGATCATGCCGTCCTCGGCAGGATTCCACTCATCGCTGAAGGCGAGGATAGAAGCGGGATAATCCAGCTCCGCGTCAAGGGACGCGATCTTACCGTCGTCGATAGCGGAGGTGTTCAGATAAGCGTATACGGTGAAGGTATCGCCAACGTTGAATTCCTTGGTCTCAGTCTCGCCGTCAAAGCCGCGCAGGGTGACGGTCGCCTTCTCAATGGCTGTGGTCGGCTCAGCGGTAGTCGGCTGGGGTGCGGGAGTTGTAGGAGCGGGTTCAGTCGGTGCGGGAGTGAGCTTCGGGATGATCAGGCTCTCTCTGCTGACCTCAACGTTGCCGGACGCGTCAGCGAACAGCTTGTTGCAGGCAGAGCAGATATAGTGCGCCTTTACGCCTTCCGCCTCGTAGGTGGCGGGGACTTCCGCAACATAGGTCAGGCTGTGAGCGAGCTTTGCGATGGTCTTGTGGGTGCGGGAGATCTCTTCTCCGCAAGTAGAGCAATAGACGACCTCGTCATAGCTGCCTTCTGCGGTGCAGGTGGCGGGGACTTCATTCTCGCGGACTATGGTCGCGGGAGTAT
>CACYFH010000059.1 GCA_902773635.1 uncultured Ruminococcus sp.
CAACGAAACGATCCGCTCCGACTGCTACGAATTCTACTTCCTTGAGATCACGACAGGGCTGAGATTAGGAGAGATCCTTGCGCTCGAGTGGGAGGATCTTGATGAGGAAAACAAAACGATCCGTGTGAACAAGCAAGTCAGACGATCCAAAAACGGAATGGAAGTATCTACACCGAAAACCCAGGCATCCATCCGCACCATCAGCATCAGCGATGAATGTCTGAGATTGCTCAAAGGCTTGAAAGCGAAACAGCCTGTCGGAACAAAGCTGATGTTTCCGTCCCCTGTAACGGGAACCTACTATGATCCTAAATCAATCACATACAGGCTGCACAGGATCCAGCGCCGAGCAGGAGTGCCGCAGATACGCTTCCACGATCTTAGACACAGCTTCGCGACCCTGTCCATCGAGCAGGGCATGGACATCAAAACGATCTCGCATATGCTCGGCCATACCGACGCGGGATTTACAATGAACACCTATATGCACGTAACCGACTCGATGCAACAGAATGTTGCCGACACGATGGGAGAGCTGCTGAAAAGCAAAAAGGACGAGAACGATGAGAAGATCATCAAGTTCCCGGCATAACAAGTCAATATAAAGAAAAATCGGCAGGAGCGATCCTGCCGAAATCTTTTGCGAATAGTAAAGTCGCGTTTTGCGTTGTGGTCAAATTGTGGTCAAAAGTGGTTTTGACCACAATTTTTAATGCTATTTTCCAAAGCCGTTTTCAGGCTGGATGAAGAGCGTAAAAAATCACAATGCCTCAAAACTCCACTGTTCAAGCCGCTTTTGAGCAAAAGATAACAGCTCCCGATACCGAAATATCGAGAGCTGTTATGGCGCGCTGGAAGGGACTCGAACCCCCGACCTTTTGGTTCGTAGCCAAACACTCTATCCAGCTGAGCTACCAGCGCATAGGTCCGATGCGTTGACTTTGAGCCAGCGCAGGGTATTGAAACGGCTTACTGCCGCAATTAGTATATTATCACATCTTAATGAAAAATGCAAGTAAAAAGTTTACGCTTTTCACGGAATATTTTTTGTTATAGTGTACAATATCGTTGTTTTCCGCATGAAAAAGCCGTTCTCTCAATTGACCCGCGTCGCGGAATATGCTAGAATATGGCTGATTTATGAGAGAATAATCGTTATTTGGGGAGGAAGATATGGAAAACTACAGGATCGAGCGCGACTCGATGGGTGAGATGAAAGTTCCCGCCGATCGCTATTGGGGTGCACAGACACAGCGCAGCTTTGAGAATTTCCCGATCGGCTGGGAGAAGATGCCCGAAGGGATCATCAAGGCGTTCGCTCAGCTCAAGAAGGCGGCGGCACAGGCGAACCGTGAGCTCAAGCCCGAGAAAATGACCGCAGAAAAATGCGCGGCAATCACAGCCGCGTGTGACGAGATCTCAGAGGATAAGCTCACAGGTGAGTTTCCGCTTGCCGTGTGGCAGACGGGCTCGGGCACACAGAGCAACATGAACGTCAACGAGGTCGTCGCCAACCGCGGCAACGCGATCGCAGGCGCAAAGCTCCTGCACCCGAACGACGACGTGAACATGTCGCAAAGCTCCAACGACACCTTCCCCACCGCGATGCACATCGCCGCGGCGACCGCGATCCACAATGAACTGATCCCGGCGATCGACGTGCAGATTTCCACCTTCAAGCGACTGGAAGCGGAGAACGAGGGGATCGTCAAGAGCGGTCGTACACACTTACAGGACGCGGTGCCGATCGCGTTCTCTCAGGAGATCAGCGGATGGCGCGGGATGCTGGAGGCAGACAGAGAACAGCTTGAAAAGGCGCTCAGCGGGCTGTATCAGCTCGCGATCGGCGGCACGGCTGTCGGTACGGGACTGAACGCTCCGAAGGGCTTTGATACAAAGGTTGCCGAGAAGCTCGCGAAAGCGACCGGTCTCCCCTTCCTGAGCAATCCAAACAAGTTCCACGCGCTGACCTCACTCGACAGGATGGTATTCGCGCACGGCGCGATGAAGGCGCTGGCAGCGGATATGATGAAGATTGCGAACGATATCCGCTGGCTGAGCTCAGGTCCGCGGTGCGGTCTCGGCGAGATCTTCATTCCCGAAAATGAACCCGGCTCGTCCATCATGCCCGGCAAGGTCAACCCGACCCAGTGCGAATCGATCACGATGATCGCGGTACAGGTGATGGGCAACGACGCGACGATCGGCATGGCGGCTTCTCAGGGCAATTTCCAGCTCAACGTGTTCCTGCCGGTGACGGCGTACAACTTCCTGCAATCCGCGAGACTGCTGACCGACGGCATCCTCTCCTTCAACGAGAGGTGCGTCAGCGGGATCAGAGCAAACAAGGAAAAGATGAACGAGAACCTGCACCGCTCGCTGATGCTGGTCACCTCGCTGAATCCGTATATCGGCTACGATAACGCCGCGAAGGTCGCGAAGAAGGCACATAAGGAGAACCTCTCGCTGAAGGAAGCGTGCCTCAAGCTCGGCTTCATGAGCGAGGAGGAATTCGACAAGGTTTTCCATCCGGAAGAACTGGTATAGTATTCATTGTAGGGCGGGGGGCTTGCTCCCGCCGCAATTCAACAATCAGGAGTAAATCATGAATATCAGAGAAGAATCTTTACAAAAGCATTATGAGTGGCAGGGAAAGATCGAGGTCATTTCCCGTGCGCCGATCAATACAAGAGAGGATCTCTCCCTCGCCTACACGCCCGGCGTTGCGGAGCCGTGTATGGTCATCCACGAGGATATCAACAAGAGCTATGAGCTGACCCGCCGGAGCAATCTGGTGGCGGTCATCACGGACGGTACGGCAGTGCTGGGGCTGGGCGATATCGGTCCTGAGGCGGGTATGCCGGTCATGGAGGGCAAATGCGCCCTGTTCAAGGAATTCGCGGACGTTGACGCGTTCCCGCTGTGCATCCGCAGTAAGGACGTGGACGAGATCGTCCGCACCATCTATCTGCTGTCCGGCTCCTTCGGCGGCATCAACCTGGAGGATATCAGCGCGCCGCGCTGTTTTGAGATCGAGAGAAAGCTCAAGGAGATCTGCGATATCCCTGTTTTCCATGACGACCAGCACGGCACGGCGATCGTCGTCGCGGCGGCGCTGCTCAATGCGCTCAAGGTCGTCGGCAAGAAGATCGGCGAGGTCAAGGTCGTCATCAACGGCGCGGGCTCGGCAGGCATCGCGATCGGCAAGCACCTTTTGAATATGGGCGTCAGAAACCTGACGATGGTCGATCGTTTCGGCATCATCTGCGAGGGTGACGACAGTCTGAATGAAGCGCATGCCGCGATCGCGAAGGTCACCAACCGCGAGAAGCTCACCGGCGGACTCGCAGACGCGATGAAGGGCGCGGACGTATTCATCGGCGTTTCCGCTCCGGGCGTTGTGTCGCAGGATATGATCCGCTCCATGGCGGACAAGCCGATCGTCTTCCCGATGGCGAATCCGACCCCGGAGATCATGCCCGATGAAGCTCTCGCCGCAGGCGCGGCGGTCGTCGGAACGGGTCGCTCCGACTTCCCGAACCAGATCAACAACGTGCTCGCCTTCCCCGGCATCTTCCGCGGTGCGCTGGACTGCCGCGCGTCCTGCATCAATGAGGAGATGAAGGTCGCGACCTCCTATGCGCTCGCTTCCATGATCCCCGAGGAAGAGCTGAGAGCGGACAACATTATCGTCTCCGCGCTCAACAAGGGCGTAGGCAGAGTGGTCGCGGACGCGGTCATCAAGGCGGCGCATGAGACGGGCGTCGCGAGGATATAATTGTATCTCGCCGACGCTCGGTCAATTGATACAATTCCTCAGTCGGCTAACGCCGACAGCTCTCCGGTGTATGGATTCCGTAACCCAAAACAAGTTTTGGACAGAATCTCACCTTTACCAAAGGGAGCCTTGGATGCGCTCCGCCTTCCTCTGATCTGCTTTTTCGACAAAGCGAAACCTCCCTTACGGGAGGTTTTTTTCTTATGTGGGGGTATCGAGCAGGTAGTCCTCCGCTCTGTCCATCGCAGAGAGCAGGTCGTCCTCGAAATCCAGCTTGCTGATCGCGAGGAACATCGCGCTGTCGGTGCAGCGAGCCTTGCCGTAACTGCGGGTATTCTCCGCCAATCTGCAATAAAAGCGTGCGTCATCAAACATAAAATCACCTCATAAATTCAATACAATATGCAGAATTTCCTTCTGTGATCTTATTATAGCGCCGCATGAGTCCCATTAGCGGGACTTTGGTTGTGAGGTAACAAAAAATATCATTCACCGAAAAATAACATTCGCCGAAAAATAACAGTAGATTTTTCAGCCTTCCTGTGTTATAATGAGCTGTAACGGGAAAAAAGGCGGTGAGGATGTGGATTTTGGCTTAACGAAGGCGAATGAGGAAATGATCCTCTCCCTCATCCGATCCGGGCGCATCCCCCACACTGTCATCATCGAGGGCGGCGGCGCAGAGGAACGCGCGGGCGCGGCGACCCTGCTCGCGACGGGAGCGATCTGCAAGGAAGCGGAGCGACCCTGTCTGAGCTGTACGGCATGCCGCAAGGTGCTCGCGGGCAGTCACCCCGACATGTTTTTACCGAAGCCGAGTGAAAGCCTCAAAACCGGTATCCTCTCGCTCAAGGAGCTGCGCGACAAATATCTCTCCGGGATCAGCGTCAAGCCCAACGAGGCGGATATCAAGGTCTACATCTTCTCCGAGGCGGACAAGCTCCTGCGCGAGGACGCGCAAAATGCCCTGCTCAAAACCATTGAGGAACCGCCGCAGAGATTGCTGTTCATCTTCACTACGGAGAGCGCGAAGCACCTTCTGCTGACGGTACGCTCACGCGCGCGCATCCTGACGCTGAGCAACAAAGAGCTGACGGATGAAGAAAGCACGGAAGCCGCACGCAGTTTGATCGCGGGGATCGTCTCACTGTATGAGTACGATCTTCTGCAGGCGCTCTTCCGGCTGGACGATAAGGAGAAGCTCACGGCGGCGCTGACTGTGCTGACCGAGAAGCTCCGTGCGGCGCTGGGCTTTTACAGCGGCATCCGCACCGAGGACGAGGACGTCAAGCGGCTGACCCGCAAGCTCGACCGCGGGAGGGTGATCGCACTAATCGAGGTCACGGGCGACACGCTCGGCAAACTGAAAACCAACGTCAACATGCAGCTGCTCACGACGTGGCTGTGTTCACAATACAGGAGGCTTACATGGCAGAAGTAATCGGCGTCAGGTTCAAGGAGGTAGGCAAGGTCTACTACTTTGATCCCGACATGCATACATTGAAACTGGGCGACACCGTCATCGTCGAGACCTCTCGCGGGGTGGAGTGCGGCAAGGTCGCCATCGCCAACAAGGAAGTTCAGGACGAGGACATCGTCCATCCGCTGAAAAAGCTGATTCGCGTCGCGACGAAAGAGGATCTCCGTCGGCTCGAGGAGAACGCCCGCAGGGAAAAGGAAGCGATGAAGATCTGCGAGAAGAAGATCGCGGAGCACAAGCTCGACATGAAGCTGGTGGATGTGGAATACACCTTTGACAACAGCAAGATCCTGTTCTACTTCACCGCCGACGGGCGCGTCGACTTCCGCGCGCTGGTCAAGGATCTCGCGTCCGTTTTCCGCACCCGCATCGAGCTCAGACAGATCGGCGTGCGCGACGAGAGCAAGATGCTCGGAGGACTGGGCGTATGCGGCAGACCGTTCTGCTGTTCCTCCTTCCTCGGCGAGTTTCATCCCGTTTCCATCAAGATGGCAAAGGAACAGGGGCTTTCCCTCTCCCCCACCAAGATCTCCGGCACCTGCGGCAGGCTGATGTGCTGTCTCAAATATGAGCAGGACGCCTACAGCGATCTGCTCAAGCGCACCCCGAAGGTCGGCGCGATCGTCAAGACGCCCGCCGGCAAGGGTCTGGTCGTGGAGTCCAATCTCCTGACCCAGACGCTCAAGGTCAAGATGGACAATACTCCCGACACCGCCGCGCCCCAGACCTTCAAGGTCAAGCAGGTGCGCCTGGTCAAGGACGGCTACATCAAGCTCAGCAAGAAGGAAGCTGAGGAGCTGCGCGAATTAGAGGATAAATAAGGTTTAATACTATTTTCAAATAAAACACTTTAACAATTGAGATTGTTGTGGTATAATATATACGGTGATGAAACAATGACAAGAAAGTATACATTTACAGCAAGA
>CACYFH010000060.1 GCA_902773635.1 uncultured Ruminococcus sp.
GATCCTCCAGAACCTCTTTCACGCACTTGATTTTATATTCTGGACTGTATTTCTTATTCTTCATTTCAACACCTCCTTCTTAATTCTAACACAAAAAAAAGAAAGCAGACACTTTTTGTGTCTACTTTCATTTTACACCTTCAGGAAAACCGAAGCGGCGTTTTTAGTGTAAATGATTATTCAGTTGATTTAGTCAACATCATACATTTGACACGCCGTAAATGAAAGCATTGTTAAAACACGCTTTTCAAAAGGCGGACTCAGACGCACGCGTCACGCCGTTGATAACGGCAATATTATATGGATGCGTTTCAGAGGCGGGAGAAAGACCCGCGGGTCTGCGGATCACAGCCAGTGCATGGTGTCCTCGTAGACGTTGATGTAATCCTGAGCGGAGCGATCCCAACTGTTGTCGCTCATCATCGCGCGCCACATGAGCTGGTGCCAACCCTCGTTGTCATAGATACCGGAGAGCGCACGCTTGACGGCATTGCACATATCGGCGATATCATAGTTACGGAAGGTGAAGCCGTTGCCGTAGCCGTCGGCGCTGTCGAATACGCTGTCCTTCAAGCCGCCGACCTCGCGAACGACCGGGATGGTGCCGTAGCGCAGAGCGATCATCTGGGACAGACCGCAGGGCTCCTGCTTACTGGGCATCAGGAAGATGTCCGCGCCGGAGTAGATCTTGCGGGCGAGCTCGGGCACGAAGCCGTGGCAGGTGCAGACGCGACCCGGATAGAACCACTGCATATCGCGGAAGAAGTTCTCATACTCCTCATCGCCGGAGCCGAGGATGACGAACTGCATGCGGTTGTTGTTCAGCAGATCCGGCAGACCGCCGCGAACGAGGTCGAGACCCTTGTGGCTGACCATACGGGTGACCATCGCAACGATCGGGATATCCCATGCCTGCTCCAGACCCAGACGCTCCTGCAGTCTGCGCTTGCACTCGCCCTTACCGCTCATATCCTCCTTGGTGTAGTTGGCGTAGAGCTGGTAGTCGGTGGCGGGGTCATAGCTCGCCTGGTCGATACCGTTGAGGATACCGCAGAGCTTGTAGTGGTTCGCGTTCAGCGCGTGATGCAGACCGTGGCTGTACCAGGGATCCTTGATCTCCAGCGCATAGGAGGGGGAGACGGTGTTGACGCGGGTGGAGCAGAAGATCGCGCCCTTCATCATGTTCAGCTTGCCGTCCATCTCGAGGATCTTGGTCTCTGTGGGCGGGATGCCGACGCACTCGGTGTTGACCTCCCAGCCGTACTTGCCCTGATACTGGATGTTGTGGATGGTGAAGAGGGACTTGATGTTGTAGTACCACGGGTTCTTAGAGTAGAACAGGTAATAGTAAACGGGCACGAGCGCCGTCTGCCAGTCGTTGGTGTGGATGAGATCGGGATGGAAGTCAATGTAGGGGAGCATCTCGAGGATCGCGCGGGAGAAGAAAGCGTATCTCTCCGCGTCATCGTAGAAGCCGTACAGCTTATCTCTCTTGAAATAGTACTCGTTGTCGATGAAGTAGTAGGTGCAGTCGTTCCAGCGAGCCCAGAACAGACCGCAGTACTGGTGACGCCATGCGACCGGTACGGTGAAGTTGGTGATGAAGTTCATCTGGCACTTCAGCTCATAGGGGATCGTACCGTACAGCGGCATGACGATGCGGCAGTCATGACCCTTGCGGCATATGGTATGAGGCAGAGAGCCTGCAACGTCGGCAAGACCGCCGCTGCCCGCAAACGGGTTGGCTTCACTTGCACAGTAAAGAATTTTCATATTTTACCTCCTGATTTTTAGAATGAATAACATGTCATTTCGAGAAAAGGGCGTGCGCGTCCAATCTCACAAAGAGGGACGCATAGTTTTCCTCTCACATCAACCGGTATGATTGACAGAGGGATTCCCACGGGGCTGAAGCCCCTCGGAATGACGCGTGTATCGGTTATACGATGGATTTCTTCGCGATGTACATCGGATAATTCTGGGTGCCCATCAGCTTTGAGCCGCGGGAGACGTTGACGTCCTTGTCAACGACCAGATTGGTCAGCTGCGCCTTATCGCCGATGATGCTGTCCTGCATGATGATGCAGTTCTTGATGACCGCGTCGTGACCGATGTAAACGCCCTTAGAGATGATGGAGTTCTCTACCACGCCGTTGATAACGCAGCCCTGCGCGATCAGGGAATCCTTGACGTTACTGTTCAGACCGTAGCGGGAGGGAGCGTCGTCGCGCACCTTGGTATAGATCGGTCGGCGGATGTTGAAGAGAGCATAACGGGTGTCGCGATCCATGATCTTCATATTCGCGTCGTAATACTCCTTGATCGAGCCGATGATCTCGCAGTAGCCGTCGAATTCATACGCATAAACGCGGTGACGGTCGAGAGACTTCTGTAAAACGTCGCGGACGAAGCTGTACTTGGATTCGGACATCGCCTGACGAACCAGCGCCATCAGGACGGTTTTCTTCATCAGCATGACGCCGATATCGAGGTTGCAGACGCTGTTGTCTACCGGAGACGCCATGATCTTGTTGACCTTGCCGTCCTCGTCAACGTCGAGGATGCAGCGGAAGTCGTCGGTGATCTCCGTGACGGCGCGCTTGATGTATACAAAGGTGATATCGCTGTGGTTCTTCTCCGCAAAGCGCAGCACCTTGCCGTAGTCCATGTTGTGGACGCAGTCGGACGGCGCGATCAGGACATAGTCCTCGTCGCCGTGCTCGATGTAGCCGTGCAGGTTGAAGATGGTCTCAACGAGGGTCGCGAAGCTGTGCTCGCCGTAGGGCGGGAGGATCGAGAGTCCGCTTCTTCTGCGGGCGAGATCCCACGCGGAGCCGGAGCCGACGTGATCCATCAGGGACATGAAGTTGGATTTTGCGACGATACCGACGTTGTTGATGCCGGAGTTAGACATGTTGGAGAGCGGGAAGTCGATCATACGGTACTTGCCGCCGAAGGGTACGGAGCCGGTGGAACGGTAAGCGGTCAGCTCG
Organism: uncultured Ruminococcus sp.; assembly: GCA_902773635.1. Taxonomy (GTDB): domain Bacteria; phylum Bacillota; class Clostridia; order Oscillospirales; family Acutalibacteraceae; genus Ruminococcoides. The sequence goes on from CACYFH010000060.1 coordinate 2,994, forward strand.
GGCAGATGCTTCTCGTTCGTATTGGCAAAGATAAGACCTAAAATTCTGTTGCTAGCCATGCTTACACCTCCATATCCTTATCGATCATCGCTTTGCAGGGTACGGTCACGCCCGCGCCGATCTTGAGGTTATCGCCGATGACGGTGACGCCCCAGTCGTCGCGATTCTCCATCTCAGTGGGAGCCGCGCCGACCTTCGCGCCTGCGCCGATGGTGGTATTCTCCGCAACGATGGAGAACTCGATGTGCGCGCCGTCCTCGACCACCACGCCGGGGAAGAGGATGGAGGAGTTGATCACAGCATCCTTGCCGATGATAACACCCGGGAAGATGATGGAGAACTCCAGCTTGCCGTCGATGTTACAGCCGTCGGAGACCATGGAATTCTGGATCTCGGCGGTGGGGCCGACGTGATGCGGAGGCATCATCGGGTTGCGGGAATAGATGTTCTTGAGGTCGAGTGTGACGTTCGGGTCGAGCAGATCCATGTTGGCTTCCCAAAGGCTGTCGATCGTGCCGACGTCCTTCCAGTAGCCGTCAAAGGGATAGGCGACCATCGTCTCGCCGGAGTTCAGCATCAGGGGCAGAACGTCCTTGCCGAAGTCGTTGTGAGAATCGGGGTTCTGCGCGTCCTTGATCAGATACTCGCGGACGGTCTTCCAGGTGAAGACGTAGATGCCCATAGAGGCGTTGGTGCTCTTCGGGTGAGCGGGTTTCTCCTCGAATTCGTAGATGGTATTGTCCTCATGGGTGTTCAGGATACCGAAGCGGGACGCCTCTTCCATCGGTACGTCCATGGCGGCGATGGTGCAGGCGGCATTCTTCTCCTTGTGGAATTCAATCATTTTGGCGTAGTCCATCTTGTAGATGTGGTCGCCGGAGAGTACGACGATGTACTCGGGGTCATATCGGTCAACGAAGCCGATGTTCTGGTAGATAGCGTTCGCGGTGCCGGAGTACCAGTCGGAGCCTTCCTTGGATTCATAAGGCTGTAAGCAGGTAACGCCGGAGTGGATGCCGTCCAGATCCCAGGGCTGGCCGTTGCCAACGTATTCGTTCAGTTCGAGCGGCTGATACTGCGTGAGCACGCCGACTGCCTCGATTCCGGAGTTGATACAGTTCGACAGGGGGAAGTCGATGATCCTGTATTTTCCTCCGAAGGGCACGGCGGGCTTCGCAATCTTCTTGGTCAGCACGCCAAGGCGAGAGCCCTGACCGCCGGCAAGCAGCATAGCCACTACTTCTTTTTTAGGTATCATGTGTGTCCTCCAAATATTCAATGCTCAGCCCCGATCTCTCGGGGCTTGGCTTATTAACAGGGATGAAATGCAGTTGACGGAGCGCCGGGGACGATGCCCCTGCATTACGATGAGGAGAAGATATTAGTCCTTCTTTTCCTCTTTCTTAGCGGTTTTCTTCGCGGCGGGCTTCTTCGCAGCAGCCTTCTTCGCGGGAGCTTTCTTGGCGGGAGCCTTCTTCTCAGCGGGCTTCTCGTCCTTCGTAGCAGCAGCCTTCTTCGCAGGAGCCTTCTTCTCAGCGGGCTTCTCGTCCTTCGCAGCAGCAGCCTTCTTCGCGGCGCGGGTAGCGGCAGCCTTCTTGGCGGCTTCCTTGCGCTTCGCAACCTTCGCCTCGGCTTTTGCAGCGGCGGCGATGGCAGAGGGCTTTTCTTCCTTCGCAACGCACTTGAGGTACAGCGCGCTCATCGGAGGCAGGTTGAGGTGGATCGCCTGCTCGAAGCCGTGCATCTCTTCCTCGACCGCGTGGATCTCGGTGCCGTTTGTTTTACCGGTGCCGCCCCACTGCTCATCGTCGGAGTTGAATACCTCGGCGTATACGCCGTAATCCGGAACGCCGATCGCGTAGTTCTCACGGTACATCGGCTGGAAGTTGCAGACGACGATGATGTTGTTGCCTTCCTTGTCGATGCGGCGGAAGGCGATGACGCTCTGCTGATAGTCGTCGTGATGGATCCAACTGAAGCCTTCCCAGGTGAAGTCGACCTGGTACATGCAGGTGTTATTCTTATAGAATTCGTTGAGCGCGCGGAAGAAGTCATTGAGCTTCTTGTGCTTCTCAAAGCCTAAGAGACCCCACTGGAGCTCTTCGGTGGAATTCCACTCGTCGAACTGACCGATCTCAGCGCCCATGAAGGTGAGCTTCTTGCCGGGATGCGCCATCATGTAGGACATGAACACGCGGACGCCCGCGAACTTCATATCATAATCGCCGGGCATTTTATTGATCAGCGAACCCTTGCCGTAAACGACCTCGTCGTGAGAGATCGGGAGCAGGAAGTTCTCGGAGAACGCATAGAGGAAGGAGAACGTGATGGAGTTGTGGTGATAGGGTCTCCACAGCGGGTCGAGGGACATGTAGGAGAGCATATCGTTCATCCAGCCCATGTTCCACTTGTAGTCGAAGCCTAAGCCGCCGTCGGAAACGGGGCGGGAAACCATCGGCCAGGAGGTGGACTCCTCAGCGATCATCATAACGGTCGGATGATGCAGGTGAACGGCGGTGTTCAGTCTCTGGATGAACTCGACCGCCTCGAGGTGCTCGTGACCGCCGTACTTGTTCGCGACCCACTCGCCGTCACGGCGGTTGTAGTCGAGGTACAGCATGGAGGCGACCGCGTCGACGCGGATGCCGTCTACATGATACTTGTCCAGCCAGAACATCGCGGAGGATACCAGGAAGGAGATGACCTCATAGCGGGCGTAGTCGAATACATAGGTGCCCCATTCCTTGTGCTCACCCTTGCGGCTGTCCTCATACTCATAGCAGTGGATGCCGTCAAAGCGACCCAGACCGTGCGCGTCCTTGGGGAAGTGAGCGGGTACCCAGTCGAGGATAACGCCGATGCCTTCCTGATGGCACTTGTCGATAAAGTGCATGAACATTTCGGGAGAGCCGTAGCGGGAGGTGGGAGCGTAGTAGCCGGTTACCTGATAGCCCCAGGAGCCGTCGAAGGGATACTCGGTCATCGGCATGAACTCGATGTGGGTGTAGCCCATCTGCTTGACGTAGGGGATCAGCTCCTCAGCCAGCTTGTCATAGGAGAAGGTGTTGCCGTCGGCATACTTTCTCCAGGAGCCTGCGTGCACCTCATAAATGTTGAGGGGCTCCTCAAAGT
>CACYFH010000061.1 GCA_902773635.1 uncultured Ruminococcus sp.
GTATTGGAGATCATCGCCTTCTCGACGTCCTCCTGCACATACTCGCCGCGGCGGGTATGCAGACCGGTGAGATCAGCGACCGACGGCGCGTAGTAATCGTATGGCGAGAGGAAATGATGCTCGATCAGCCACTTGGTGGACTTGCCGATGATCAGCTTGTCGTTGACGTCTCCGAGGCCGTCGCCGTTGAGCCTGACGGGCGTCGCAGTCACGCCCACGCGCGGAACGTCCGGAAAGTAATCGTAAATGCGCTTGTAGCTGTTCGCAAGGCTGTGGTGATTCTCGTCGGTGATGATCAGCGCCGGCTTCTGTATCTTCTTGAGTCGGCGGGTGATCGTCTGCACCATGCCGACGGTGCACAGATCCATCAGCACGCCCCAGCGGGCGAAGGTCGCCGCGATCTGATCGACCAGCTCCTTGCGGTGGACGAGAAACAGCACACGCTTGCCGTTGAAGGTCGTCCGGCGTGCGATCTCGGCGACGATGCAGGACTTCCCTCCCCCGCATCCGAGGACGATGCAGGGCGCGCGCTTGCCCTCATGCCACGCGCGCCGCACCTCCTCGACCAGCTCATTCTGATACGGACGAAGCGGCATTCTGCGCCTCCTTGCGTCTGCGGTTCTCAGCCGACGCGCACGCCATGCAGAGCTGTCTGCCGTAGTTCTTCACGGTGCCGTCCACGATCTGCTGTACGGTGCGCCTGCCGTCGCTCATGATGACCCTGCCGCAGTCCGTACAGCGGGGCAGCTCCACGCCGCTGTTCAGCCAGTCGCCGAGCTGTTTGCCGAGCTCCGGGGTGATCACGCCCGACCAGCTATCGAGAAAGGTGGTGTCCTTGCTCAGCACCGCATTGTGGGCGCGGTCGAGCTGGAACACGATATCGAATTCATACTCCGTGTTCTCGCGCTGAACAGGCGCCAGCCCGATCTTGACGGGCTTCATCCTGCCGCGGTCGTCCTCCTCCATCGCGTATGCCATCTTCACGCGCAGGGTGGTGATGGTGTGGCAGTTGACAGAGAGGATGGTATTGACCAGATTATTCTGAATCTTGCCGGCTTCGCCCCACGCGGTATAGTCGTTCTTGTCCTTGCGCTGAGCGATCGCTGACTTGATATCCAGCACGCCGCCCTCGTTGTCCCAGGCATGGGAGAAGCTGTCGATGATAACACAGCCGTTCTCTCCGACCGCCTTGGCGGCTGACGTCACATAGTCGATGTAGCGATCGGGGCTGTAGGGCGGCTCCATCGCACAGTACAGGAACTGTCCGATCCCGTACTCCTCACGCTCCGCATAGAAGCGGGCTCTGCCGTGTTCGGTATCGATGACGGCGATCTTGCCCCAGTCGCCGGTCAGGCCGTAGGCGAGAAACAGCGCCGAGAGGGTTTTGCCGGAGCCGGACGGTCCGGTGATCGAGATCCGCGCCTTGCTCTTTGCGCGGGATGCAAACTCAAATAATACGCTCATGATTTCCTCCTAAATAATCGTTTTTCCGTCGATGAAGCCGCGCTTCTTGCCCTTGAACTCAATCGGGCAATCGCTGAGAATGTCATACGGCTCAAAGATCAGCCGCTTTCTCAGCGTACAGCGCAGGCGGTTCGTACTATCGGTATACAGAAGCTCGCAGTTAAGACAGCAGACCTTGTCCTCCGGGAAGCAGATCTCCATCTTTCCGAGCTCTCCGACTGTGTACCACTCAATATGTTTCGCCATACTCAACCTCCGTACAGTTCGCGCAGGACGCGGTCGAATGTACCGTAGTTATCCGCGAGGCGCGACCGCTCCTGCTGTTCCTGCTCCCGCTGTTCATCGGTGCGGGCTTCGTTCTGTTCTGTGTTCTGTACCATAGAACACCTCACATCGTGTTCATCCCGGTGGCGAAGGTCGTCAGGAGCTTGTCGATCTTGTCCCGGAAGAATTCTTTGTCTGCTGACTGTCTCGCGAAGTCCAGCATGCGGTTGAAGGTATCGTATGCGGCGGAGTAGTACGCCTTGAACACCTGCTTGTCGTCCGACTGCGCGGCGTCCTTCCCGGCGGCGGCGAGCTTCTCCTCATATTCTTCGGTGAGCTTTCTGAGCGCCTCCTCCTTCTCGGCGTCCGCCTTCTTGTGGAGGGTCTGGACGTCGCGCAGATGCTCGTTCTCCATCTGTGCCATCTGGCGCTCGGTGGAGAGCTCGAGGTTCTTGAGCGTCTCCTCGAGCTGACGGACGTCCTTGGAAGGCTCCGCGACCGCGATCTCGATCGGGCGCGATTCAAGCTCGGTGATCTCCTTCTTCAGCTCAGTGATTTTCTGAGCAAGCTGAACCTTTTGGTCGATAATCTTCTTGCGATCGGCGGCGGCGTCCTCGAGCCTGTCATGCAGATTATTATTTGAGCGGTTCAGGATCTCGTTATCGGATTTTAATTCCTTGATCTGCTGTTCCAGCTCCCTAACGGTCATGCTCTGGACGTCGTTCTCGGCGGTGATCTTCTCCTGTTCTGACTCCGAAAGAGTGGACAAAAGAGAGAGCTTTGTCATCCCAAAACCGTGCATCAATGCACGGTTTTCAGCCGGTATATTTTCGATAATCGAGATATATCTGCGGGCGTTTCCGGCGCTCATACTGAACTCCGTCCCGCAGTATTCCTCAAAATTCTGGTACCCAAGCTCCTTGTAGAGCTTGCCGTCGCGCATCTCCTTGAGCCCGGTGCACATATCCCACAGATTTGTCTGCACGAGCTGTGCGCTGACCATGATCCTGTTGTGCAGCTCAAGCGCCTTGGCGCGCTGCACGCTGATTTCGTTATTCATGATGAATTCCTTTCCTTCTAATTCAAACAGCGATAATTGATTATCATTCTGTCTCTTAGCCTTATTCTGTGCCGACTTTGTTGCTTTGTACTCAACATACTTCTTCCTATATTCGTAACTCTTTCCGAAGATATTCCACGCAGCTTCCACTACGTTCGGCTCATAGGGTCTGATTTTCTCCAAATCCTCCACAGCTTTATACGAGATAGGACATCCGCAGCATCCGGTTCTGGTCAATCCATAAACCTCATACGCGTCTGAATACTTGATTGCATAGTGATCTTTGTACCATTGCTTGTCTAAATCGGTGACATAGTAAAGCGGTCTCAATCTGAATTGACCGGAGGACGTCTCTGCGAAGCATAACGAAGTGTTATCCTTACGCGGGACAGAACGCATACCGCCTTCGTCTCTGCGTTCGCCTGTAATAATCATTTCATATTCTTTTTGAACTCTGTGAGCCGGTTGCTTTTTGCAGTAATCACAGCATTTTGCGCTGATTCGAAAGTCCGGTGGATATTCAGCAATAAAATCACGCATGTATTTTGATGAATTGATAACCAACTGAATATTCGGTCTCGGTTCACCGGCAGCATTACAGCAACACAAGAAATTGATAAGGCTTTCACATTTGGGATAACGCACTTTTAATTCAGCTCTCTTAGCCGCTTTGTCCTCGGCTTGGTCGTACTCCTCAGCGATTGAAAGCGGAACACCCTTCTTCTGCCATTCCGACAGACCTGCAGACATGATTTTCGAAACAAACGGTACGCCGTACTGACGAACAGCTTGTACGATTCCTATTTTAGGTCGCACCGTTTCAATTTCGACACCATACTTATCTGCTGTCTCCCGTACATGATCCTTTGTAGCCCTCATCTCAAGTCCTGTATTAAAGAAAACATACTTGACCTCGGGGAGTGTAGGGATCATCTTTCTCGTCCGTTCGATCAGATCGATCAGAATATCACTGTCAGCACCGCCGGAGTAGGAACAGATAGCTTTTGGATGCTCCTTTAGACGACGTGCAATAATACTTATGATTGCGTTGAATTTTGCGGGCGAATCAAAATCCGCATAAGCCGGTCGATCGGTATATACCCGGCTTTTATATTCGTTCATTATTTCTCCTTTGTATTGACAACGTCGATCGGGTCGGCTATAATAGAAGCAGAAGATTTTTCTTTTGCCGTCGTGGAGTGCCCGCTCCCGGCGGCTCCTTTCTTTTTACCCACGATTCTTTCCCCTCCTTTCAGCCTTGATCCTGCGGATCTCGCGCGCGGTGTCCTTCACGCACTCCTTGCCGATCCAGATGATTACCGCCGCGAGGAAGATTCCCGCGAGGACGGTCGCGATGTACTTGATGATTAACAACTGAATTCAACTCCTTCCAGTAATTCATTGATCGTCATGCCGAACGCGCGGCTCAGCCTGGCGAGGGTGTCGATGCGGGGATATCCCTTCCCTGATTCATAGTAGTAGACGGATGATGCGGTAATATCAACCTTGTCCGCAAGGTCAAACTGCGACCATCCGCGCTCAGTTCTGAGCCGGCCGATCCTCACTCCGAAGGTCATTCTGTTCACTCCTCTCTACGACCATATTCATGTACTCGATGCTCGGACGACTGCCCGGGCGGACGTTGCTCTGCGCGGTTTCGGGCTTGTCCTGAGGCTGATCGAGCATGGCTTTGAGCGCGTCATATTTCTTCCCGAGCTCCGAGATCTTCCTCTGACACTCGCGCCACTTGTACCAGGCGCGATCCTCTCGCTTGCTCATGATGTGGGCGAACCAGATCAGGCACAGCGCGAACGCCAGGAGGAACAGCACCATCGCGGGGGTCCACACGTTCGCCATCGTGATCGCGAAGCCCATCAGCGTTCCGACGGTCGCGACATAGCAGGTGATGATTTGTTTCATGCTAGGCTCCTTTCACCAGGTCAATGACCGGTCTGTGTAAGATATTGGCGATGATCCTCAGATCGGCGACCGTGAAGGTCTCAAGATCGCACCGCCGGCGGTAGGTGTTCCGGGAGATCCCGAGGGCGCCGTACAGCTCCTTCTGGGAGACATTCAACAGCGTCCTGTAATAGTTGATGTTTGCCGCTACGACTGAGCGCTTTTGCAGCATAAAGATTCTCCTTTCCTTTCTGCTCCGACGTTCCGTGAACACACCGCCCTTCGCTTAGTTTGCAGCAACAATATCTCAAAGAAAGGAAGAAATTCAGCATGTCAAATGATGAATGGGTCAAATAATGAACGAACGGTAAGTGGTATTCCTGCACGGGAACCGTGCAGAGGACGGTGCGCTCGCGGAACGCCGGAGAATGTTGAATTGTCAATCGCTCACGCGATCGTCGCTTAGTCCTCTTCGAGGCTTTCCAGCC
>CACYFH010000062.1 GCA_902773635.1 uncultured Ruminococcus sp.
GCGATCCTGCTCAGACCGACCCACAGTCTGACGCTGTTCATCCAGCAGTCTATGCGCTGTATGCGGTACCGCGAGGGCAAGCGGGCGATCATCATTGACCATGTGGGCAATTACGCCCGCCACGGTATGCCCGACGACGACCGCGAGTGGACGCTTGAGAAGAAGGAGAAGCGCAAGCGCGCCGAGATCGAGAAGGAGAACGCCGAGAGCGTGATCATGTGTACGGAGTGCTTCTTCACCTTCCCGAAGGAGAGCGTCGTAGACGGGCGCTGTCCGCACTGCGGGACGCCGCTCCCGAAGCGTGAGCGTAAGCTCGACACGAAGGAGGACGCACAGCTCATCAAGATCGAGGGCTTCAAGCTCGACCTGAGCTCGCCGGAGGACTGTCATTCCTACTATGACCTCTTAGATTACGCAAAGACGCACGGCTACAAGCCCGGCTGGGCGTACTTCCAGGCGAAGCGAAGGGGGATGATCGCTTGACAGAGGAACACCGTATACAGAACGAGATCAGAGCATACACGCCCGACTGTGTTCTGTTTCGCACCAATGCCGGTGATTTTTGGCAGGGCAAGGTCATCTATTCGAAGGCGTATAAGCAAAATATACTGATCAATATCCGCAAGGTCGAGGGACTTCCTGAGGGCTTCTCCGATCTCTCCGGCGTGAGAGTATCCGACGGAAAAGCGGTATTCATCGAGGTCAAGACCCCGACAGGAAGAGTATCCGCTCAGCAGAGTAAATTCATAAAAAGCATGCGCGCATGCGGAGCAATCGCGGGAATCTGCCGCAGAGTCGAGGACGCGATCACATTAATCACAAAAGGAGTATAACTATGGGATTCACAAACGATTATTCACAGGCATATGAAAGAAGCGGCCTCAAGCCTGAGGGCGATTACGAGGTGCTGATCACAAAGTTTGAGGAGCGCCGCACCAAGACGGGCAAGCTCTGCCTCAACCTCAGCATGGTCATCCGCAACGACGTTGAGCAGAAGTATCAGAACGGCTTTTTGTTCCACACCTTCTGGAAGCGCAGGGAGCCGTCCGCGCTCGATCAGCAGGTCGAGGGCTACAGCTTCTCTCAGCTCATGTCACTCGGCAGGGCGGCAGGACTGCCCGACAAGAAGGAGTTCGCGAGCCTCTCCGAGTTCCTGCAGGAGCTTGTCGGCAAGCCGCTGGTCGCGCATCTGGTGCATGACGAGTACAACGGCGAGAAGCGCGAGGCGATCGCGTGGTTCAACCCGACCGCGCATAAGGACGTCGCCCATGTCATGAAGAAGAAGGTGGACGTACAGGCGGAGGAATATGCGACGAAGCCCCAACAAACGACCTATGCGAACGCCGCGCCCGCTCAGACTGCCGACGGTTTTGCTCCCATACCGCTCGACGATGATCTTCCTTTTTAAAGGTTGCATAGTGATATGCAACTTTTCCCGACGTTGTACAAGGGTGAGCAGGTTTATCAAATCACCCTGCAAGAAAGGAAGATTCATGAATGGGATTTAACAATTACGGCAGTATTCCGAAGGAGCTGAAAGCCGTTCCGAACTGGGTATGCTGGAAGGCTGAGCCGGACGAGCGCTCTCACTCCGGCATCAGCAAGAAGCCGATCAATCCGCGTACCGGCGGCTTCGCGCAGTCCAACAACCCGCAGACGTGGGCGGACTTCGACACCGCCGTCAAAGCGTCGGGAAAGTACAGCGGGCTGGGCTTCATGTTCGGCGGCTCCGGCTTTTTCGGCGTGGATATCGACGACATGCCCGAGGAGCTGGAGCGCTACAGGCGCGGCGAGGACGGCGTGATCGCGGAGTTCGTCAACACCCTGCAGTCGTACACGGAGTACAGCCAGTCGGGAACAGGCATCCACATCATCTGTAAGGGCAAGCTCCCCGCAGGCGGCAGGAAGAAAAAGCACAGCTTCGGCGGCTTTGAGATGTACGACAGCGGGCGGTTCTTCGTCATGACCGGCAACTACTGTTCCGAGTACATGAATATCTCCGACTGCACGGAGAGCATCAAGCCCCTGCACGCGAAGTACATCGGCGCGGGAAAGCTCCCCCAGCCGAACACGCAGAGAAGGAGCTATACCCCGCCGAAAAACGCGAACGAGATCCTCCGCCTTGCCTTCTCCGCGAAGAACGGCGCGCAGTTCCGGGCGCTCTATGACGGCGATACCTCCGCCTACGGCTCGCACAGTGAAGCTGATATGGCGCTGTGCAATATGCTGGCGTTTTGGTGCGGGTGCGACGCCGAGCTGATGGACGGGCTTTTCCGTTCGTCGGGGCTGATGCGCGAGAAGTGGGATCGCAAGCAAGCCGGCTCCACCTACGGCGCGCTCACTATCCAAAAGGCAATCGCAGGCACGCGCGCGTGCTATTCTCCCGGTTCCTCAGAGAACGCGGAGCCGTATTCCCTCACCATAGGAAAGCCCGCAGACGCTGGGACAGGAGAGCAGGAAAACGGCACGCGTGCCGCCTACACCTTTGACGATATGGGCAACGCCCAGCGGTTCGTCGACCTGTTCGGCGAGAACATCCGCTATTGCTACACGGAGAAGAAGTGGTACTTTTATAACTCCCTCAAATGGTGCGTCGACAACATCGGCGCGACCGAGAGCATGGCTGACCAGTCCGTCAAGGCGATGGCGGCGGAGCTGAAAGCCTACGCACAGGCTGACGCGGACGAAGGTACGGAGATGCAGAAGGCTTTTGAAAAGCACATGAAAGCCTCCCGCTCCAACAAGAGCAAGAAAGCCATGCTCAGCGAGGTACAGCACCACGTCCCGATCCTGCCCCATCAGATGGATAAGTACCGCATGGCGCTGAATACGCCCTCAGGCGTACTGAATCTGAAAACAGGCGAGCTGAACGCCCATAAGCCGGAGTACTACTTCACAAAGCTGACCTCGGTCGACCTCAGCTCCGCCGCCGACTGTCCGCGCTGGCTCATGTTCCTCGACGAGATTTTCGACGGAGACCGCGATCTGATCCGCTACATCCAGAAGGCGCTGGGCTACAGCCTCACCGGCTCGACAGCCGAGCAGTGCGCCTTCTTCCTCTACGGCACCGGCAAGAATGGCAAAAGCACCTTCCTGGACGTCGTGCGCGATGTGTTCGGCGACTACGCCGCCAACATCCAGCCGGAGACCATCATGGTGCGCAACAATTCAAGCTCCGCGATCAACAGCGATATCGCCCGCCTGAAGGGCGCGCGCCTGGTCACCAGCGTGGAGCCGAACGAGGGCGTCCGCATCAACGAGGGACTCTTAAAACAGCTCACCGGCGACGATACCGTCACGGCGAGAAAGCTCTACAGCGAGGAATTCGAGTTCAAGCCGGAGTTCAAGCTCTGGATGGCGACGAACCACAAGCCCATCATCCGCGGCACCGACACCGGCATCTGGCGGCGCATACACATGATCCCGTTCACGGTCGCGATCCCGGACGAGAAGGTCGACCGCAACCTCAGCCATAAGCTCAAGGCGGAGATGACCGCGATCTTCAAGTGGATCGTGGACGGCTGTCTGCTCTGGCAGAAGGAAGGGCTGAAAATGCCCCGCGCCGTCTTGGAGAGCGTGAGAGAGTACAGGAAGGAGATGGACGTGATCTCCGCCTTCGTCGCCGATATGTGCCGCACGAGCGGCTCTGTACCCGCGAAGGTGCTCTACGCCGCCTACGCGCAGTGGGCTGACGCGAATAACGAGTACTGCATGAGCAACACGAAATTCGGGCTGGAAATAGCAAAGCATTATCAGAAGGTCAAGACCAGAGAGGGCTGGTACTATAACGGTCTGTCTTTGATATCATGATATCATTTTATAGTTTTGTGACGGGTGTGACGGGTTTCCGGGTTTTTCTTAATCTTTCGTATAGAAAAAATAACCCAATAAATATATATAAGAGGTTTTTGAAAAGTGGCGTCAACCCGTCACACCCGTCACAGAAAGGAGCATTAATGAAACAAAGGAAAATCATCCATTTTAGCGATCCGGGACTGTTCGCACAGTTTGAGGATCAGGCGATCGACGGCGTGCTCGATTACAGCGAGTTCCCGCCCGAGGAGTACCGCTACTTCTCAAAGCTCTCCCGGCTCGGCTACATGAACCGTCATAAGGGCTGGACAAAGGAGATTTGCGAGCTCAAGCAGGACGAGCTTCTCAGGGAGTACCGCGAAGCCTGCACCGCCCGCTCGGAGCGCGCCGCGCATATGAAGCGGCTCAACGCTCAGCTGATCGGCACGCACGACCTGCGCCGCGGCCTCAACACCGCCCGGACAGAGGGCGAAGCGTTCCTGATCGCGCTGGAGCTGATCGAGAAGCTGATCAACGAGCCGGGCATGGCGTACCGGCTCAGAGAAAAATTCAGGGAGGCGGCATGATATGTTAGAAGGAATCATCATCGGCGTATTCCTCGGCGCCTTCATCGGCGTCGCGTTCATGGCGATCCTGCAGATCGGCAAGCTGAGCGACAGAGAGGATCAGGAAAACGAATCAAAAGAAGGAGACTGTTACCATGATGACAAAACTGAAAAAGACCGTTGATCAGCTTGTGCAGAGTGAGCTCGATCTCGCTTCCGAACAGCACGGAGAGCGGTTCCATTCCGCGCATGAAGCGTATGCGGTGATCAGAGAGGAGCAGGACGAAGCTAGTCAGGAATTTCAAGACTTGCGCGATTTTCTCTGGAAGTTTTGGGAAGAGGTAAAAGCCAACAGA
>CACYFH010000063.1 GCA_902773635.1 uncultured Ruminococcus sp.
CTCGGCTGGAAATCCCCTCGAGAGTTCCTAAACCACTTCCTGCAAACAGGAGAGGTCATTCTTTCTTAATGTGTAACACATCATTGACAAACCTACATTAATTTGCACGCCGCCGCATCCGCAAAATGAACACATCAAACCGATCATGTAGGGCGGGGGTACCCCCGCCGTGTCGTCAAAGACGACATTTGCGGAGCAAACGTTACGGATGCTTCGCGTGTGGCATTGATCGCAAGGAGAGGCTTCGGCGGGAGCATTCCTCGCCGGAGACGGCTCCTCCCCTTGTCCTTCGGACATTCCCCCAACGGGGGTACCCCCGCCCTACAATAAATCCCCACACAAAAATCACCCCCGAGGTTTCCCTCGGGGGTGACGGTTTACCTTGCGGTATTATCAACTAAAAGGTGAATCATTCGCCCTTCGCGCGCTCGGTCAGGGTCTCGAAGCGTGCGTTCGCGGTGTCCTCAGCCTTCTGGAAGAGCTCCTCGGCTCTCTGCGGGAAGGAACGGGTCAGAGCGGAGTAACGCGCCTCGTTCATGATGAAGTCGCGATAAGACTCGGTCGGAGCCTTGCTGTCGAGGATGAACGGATTCTTGCCCTCAGCCTTGAGTCTGGGATCATAGCGGAAGTTGTTCCAGTAGCCGCAAGCGACTGCCTTCTGCATTTCCTTCTGGCAATTCTGCATGCCGCCCTTGATGGAGTGCATCTCGCAGGGAGCATAGCCGATGATCAGAGACGGACCCGGATAAGCCTCAGCCTCCTGGATCGCCTTGAGGGTCTGGTTCATGTCGGCGCCCATAGCGATCTGAGCAACGTAGATATAGCCGTAGGAGATCGCGATGTCAGCCAGAGACTTCTTCTGGATCGCCTTACCGGCAGCCGCGAACTGTGCGACCTGACCGATGTTGGAAGCCTTGGAAGCCTGACCGCCGGTGTTGGAGTAAACCTCGGTATCGAATACCATGATGTTTACGTCCTCGCCGGTAGCGAGTACATGGTCAACGCCGCCGAAGCCGATATCATAAGCCCAGCCGTCGCCGCCGAAGATCCAAATGGACTTCTTAGAGAGATATTCCTTATTAGCGAGGATGTCCTTCGCAAACGGACACTGGTCGCCGACCTTCTCGACCTCTGCGAGCAGAGCCTTGGTAGCGGCGCCGTTCTTCTCACCGTCGTTGACGGTAGCGAGGTACTCGTCGGCAGCAGCCTTGAACTCAGCAGTAGCTCTCTCGTCAGCCATCATTTCCTTCACGTCAGCGATCAGGCGATCACGGATCGCTCTCTGACCGAGGAACATACCCAGACCGTGCTCAGCGTTATCCTCGAAGAGGGAGTTCGCCCAAGCGGGGCCGTGGCCGTCCTTGTTGACGGTGTAGGGAGAGGTAGCGGCGGGACCGCCCCAGATAGAGGAGCAACCGGTCGCGTTAGAGATGTACATTCTGTCACCGAAGAGCTGGGTGATCAGACGAGCGTAAGAGGTCTCGGCACAGCCTGCACAGGAGCCGGAGAACTCAAGCAGCGGCTGCTTGTACTGAGAGGAGATCACGTTGATCTTCGCGGTGGTCTCGGGCTTCTCGGTGACCTTCGCAACACAATAATCGAACACAGCCTGCTGCGCGTCCTGAGACTCGCGGGCAACCATCTTCAGGGAGTTGGTCGGGCAAACGCCTACGCAGACGCCGCAGCCCATGCAGTCGAAGGGAGAAACAGCCAGGGTGTACTTATAAACCTTGTTAACGGCTCTGGGACCGTACTTGATCGCCTCGGGAGCGTCGGCGACCTCAGCCTCGTCCATCGCATAGGGACGGATGGTAGCGTGCGGGCAGACGAACGCGCAGCGGTTACACTGAGCGCAGGTCTCGTTGTTCCACTCAGGAACCATAACGGCAACGCCGCGCTTCTCGAACGCGGAAGCGCCCTGCTCAAAGGTACCGTCGGCATGGTCAACGAAGGCGGAAACGGGCAGGCTGTCGCCGTCCATCTTGCCTACGGGCTCCATGATGCTCTCGACCTGCTTCTCGAGCTTGGTCATCTCAACGTCTGCAGCCTTCTCGCATGCGTCAACAGCCTCAGCCCAGTCAGCGGGAACGTCGATCTTGACGTAAGCGGTAGCGCCGGCGTCGATCGCCTTCTCGTTCATCTCGACGATCTCTTTGCCCTTCTTCATGAACTTCTGAGCCTTTTCCTTCATGTAGCCGATCGCCTCTTCCTCGGGAAGGACCTTGGAGAGAGAGAAGAACGCACTCTGCAGAACGGTGTTGGTACGCTTGCCCAGACCGATCTCAGCCGCGATGTCGATCGCGTTGACGGTGTAGAGCTTGATGTCGTTCTTCGCGATGTAGCGCTTGGTCTCCGCGTTGAGGTGCGTGTTCAGCTCCTCGGGAGTCCACTGGCAGTTGATCAGGAAGACGCCGCCGGGCTTGACGTCCTGAACCATCTTATAGCCCTTGAGGATGTAAGACGGGTTGTGGCAGGCAACGAAGTCAGCCTTGTTGATGTAGTAGGGGGACTTGATGGGCTTGTCACCGAAGCGCAGATGGCTGATGGTGATACCGCCGGTCTTCTTGGAGTCATACTGGAAGTATGCCTGTACATATTTATCGGTGTGGTCGCCGATGATCTTGATGGAGTCTTTGTTCGCGCCTACGGTGCCGTCGCCGCCCAGACCCCAGAACTTGCACTCGATGGTGCCTTCTGCGGCGGTGTTGGGAGCGGGCTTCTCCTCGAGGGAGAGCTCGGTGACGTCGTCAACGATACCGATGGTGAAGTTGTGGCGCGGGTTGTCCTTCTTGAGCTCCTCGTATACAGCGAATACGCTGGAGGGAGGAGTATCCTTGGAACCCAGACCGTAACGGCCGCCGATGACCTTCGCGCCGCAGCCGTTCGCAGCGAGAGCGGCAACTACGTCGAGGTAGAGCGGCTCGCCCAGAGCGCCCGGCTCCTTGGTGCGGTCGAGGACAGCGATCTTCTTCGCGGTCGCGGGGATCGCCTCAACCAGCTTGTCGGCACGGAAAGGACGATACAGTCTTACCTTGACCAGACCGACCTTCTCGCCGTTCGCGTTCATGTAGTCGATGACTTCCTCAGCTACGTCGCAGATGGAGCCCATCGCGATGATGACGCGATCAGCGTCGGGAGCGCCGTAGTAGTTGAAGAGCTTGTAGTTTGTGCCGAGCTTCGCGTTGACCTTGCCCATGTACTCCTCGACGATCTCAGGCAGAGCGTCATAGTACTTGTTGCAGGCCTCACGATGCTGGAAGAAGATATCGCCGTTCTCATGAGAGCCGCGCATGGTGGGATGCTCGGGGTTGAGAGCGCGCTTGCGGAACGCCTGGACAGCGTCCATGTCGGTCATTTCCTTCAGGTCTTCATAGTCCCAGATCTCGATCTTCTGGATCTCGTGAGAGGTACGGAAACCGTCGAAGAAGTTGATGAAGGGAACTCTGCCCTTGATGGTGGAAAGGTGAGCGACAGCGCCCAGATCCATAACTTCCTGCGGGTTGGTCTCAGCGAGCATCGCGAAACCGGTCTGGCGGCAGGCGTAAACGTCAGAGTGATCGCCGAAGATGTTCAGCGCATGAGACGCAACGCAGCGCGCAGAAACGTGGAATACGGACGGGAGCAGCTCGCCCGCGATCTTGTACATATTCGGGATCATGAGGAGCAGACCCTGAGAAGCGGTGTAGGTGGTGGTCAGCGCACCCGCGTTCAGCGAGCCGTGAACGGTACCTGCAGCGCCCGCCTCACTCTGCATCTCCTCAACCTTTACGGTAGTGCCGAAGATGTTCTTCATGCCCTGAGCGGACCACTGGTCAACGTAGTCAGCCATCGGGCTGGACGGGGTGATCGGGTAGATGCCCGCTACTTCGGTGAACGCATAGCTCACCCAAGCGGCGGCGTTGTTGCCGTCCATGGATTTCATTTTTCTTGCCATGTTTTTCCTCCTGTAATTGCATTGCTGTAAGATGAGCTCCTTCTTACACCAATGCGGATTTTGGGCTTGGTGAATATCTACGAACAATACTCACTATTCCAGCTTCTATCTTATCACTTTTTGTCGATTCTGTAAAGGGGAAAATGTGCGCGCACATGGTTTTATTTAGGGAAAAAATGGCAGATTTTATGCGGCAGGAGAGTTAGCTTTCGCTAATTTTCGGTTAGGGTGACTGTAGATATCCGAATCTGCTGAAAATGGCAATATTTCGGCACTTTTCGGCTTATCAATCTTGGCAGGCGCCAGCGCGTCCTCGCGGGCTGCGCTTATTGGTAACGGTCAGGTATGACCGTTACCGTATCACTTCGCCGCTCGTCCTTTCCCCAAAAAGCAGGCTTTTTGGGGACCCCGATCAACTTTCTGCACCGAAACTTGCTCGAAATCTTGCTCATTTTCAGTCCTTCGGAGTTTTGACGGAGCAGATTTTTGTCTGACCGCGGCAAAACCACAGCGAACCCTGACGGGTTCGCGAGGATTT
>CACYFH010000064.1 GCA_902773635.1 uncultured Ruminococcus sp.
TCTTATTTCAAATTACTCCTTACATTTTTTAAAAATCTTAAAACAATTATTAAAGCCATGTTCCGACTTCCGCCGAAACATGGCTTTTTCTACAGACTGCAGTAGGGCGGGGGTACCCCCGCCCTACGATGGGACTGTAAGGATTATCAGGGCAAACAGGGATGGCCTCAATATACTGCGTTATCACCTTCCGCAACTAAATATCAAGACGGCTGTTCGTGAGCCCCGATTCGGGGGCTTTTTTCATTTTACATGAAAAAGCGCACGGCTGAGCGTGCGCTTTTTCCGGGGATAAATCCAAATAAAATGAGGGTTTTCAATGGCGAATCCGTGTGATTCGTCTTGAGGAGGGTAGAACATACAAGGAGTTGCGGTTCTCTCTTGCATGTCTGTATTATAGCGCATCAATCCCGTAAATTTGTGAACGAGGTATTAACGCAGGTTGAACAATTTTAAAATTCGGTTGCTGGTTACTGATTGCTGGTTACTTGTCACCGGTCACCGGTCACTCATAGTTCCTGATCAGGGTGACGACCTTGCCCAGCAGGACGGCGTTCTCCACGATGATCGGCTCGAAGGCGTCGTTTTCCGGCTGGAGACGGAAGTGTCCGTTCTCCTTATAAAAGCGCTTGACGGTTGCGCTGCTCTCGCCGCTCGCTTCATCCTCCACCATCGCGACGACGATGTCGCCGTTGTCGGCGGTGGGGGTGCGGTTGACGATGATGATATCGCCGTCATAGATGCCTGCGTTGATCATGCTCTCGCCCACGACGCGCAGCGCAAACAGCTCGCGCCCCTTGGAGATGCTCTTGGGGACGGGGATGTAGGTCTCGATATCCTGGACGGCTAAGATCGGCTGGCCTGCGGTGACGCGACCCATCAGCGGGACGCGGGAGGTCGGCTGGTCGTTTTTCAGACGGATACAGCGGTTCAGCCCTTCTTCGCGCTCGATCAGCCCGCGTTCCTCCAGCGCTCTGAGGTGATACGCTACGGTAGAGGTGGATCGAAAGCCCGTGGCGTCGCACAGCTCCCTGACGGACGGCACGCGGTTGTTCTCCGAGCACTCGACGATATAATCGTATACTTTCTGCTGACCCTTTGTCAAATTCTTCATAAGCTCACCCTTTTCAAAATCCTGTACGGTCATACTTCACCAAACGTATTATAACATATGTTTCAAAGAAATGCAAATATTTGTTCGAATTTTTCCAAAATTTTTTGGGGCTTGCATTTCATGCGTCAATCCGTTACAATGAAGGCGTGTAAGATGGTCGCGGGCTGACGCCCGGCGACTTTTATACAATCCCTCAGTCTGCTGTGCAGACAGCTCTCCTTTACCAAAGGGAGCCTTTTAAGGAGGAAGTATGAAAAAGGTATTATCTCTGCTTCTTGCAGTGTTGTGCGTTGTGCTTAGCTTGGCGGTCTTCCCCGCGTCGGCTGAGGATAACGGCGATATGCTCACCATCACCGAGGACGGGCGCACGCTCGCGCAGGTGAAGGTCGGAAGCGTTTTTCTCTACAGCGTCGGGCTTTGTGCGGGCGACTTCAAGCTCCTGAGCGGCGCGGGCGAGATGAAGTATGACGGCAGTTTCGTCACACCGGTGCTCTATGGTCCGCTGAGAAGCGACGGCTCGGTCAACTGGGAGGCGTATTCCTTCCCGAGCAGGCTGTATAACGCGAACATGGTCGCGAACCTTGATCTCGAGAATGAGATCCAGTATAACTTTGCGCGTGCGAACGGGGTGGAAGCCTTCAACGACGTGAACATGCACTATTTCAAGCTGCGCTTCAAGGCGATCGCGCCGGGTACGGCGGAGATCCGCCACAGGATCCGCTCCCTGTATACCCGTATCGACGGGGAAACGGTGAGGGTCTGGCGCGAATATGCGGTGAACCACCAGCTCGACCCGCTCCCGTACTACGTTTCCTCGGCAGAGCCTGCGGCAGGGCTGATCGGCGACGCGGACGGCGACTGCGACGTCACCGTGATGGACGCGTCCTTCATCCAATATCTGACGGCGGGGAGGATCGCTGATTTCAGCGCCCTGGCCGCTGACGTGAACGCGGACGGCGAGATCAACCTCAGAGACGCGCTGGAGATCCTGCGCCATAAGGCGGGGATGACGGCGAGCGAGAGCATCGGCGAATGGGTCTTTGAGAGTGAGAAATAAGGCGGGGATCGAATTTTCGTAAGATGATTCTTGATTCTCTTTGAGTTCGGCTTCAAAAGGAAGCGTAAGCCCCTCATCCGCCTCGCTCTGCTCGGCACCTTCCCCCCGAGGGGAAGGCTTTGGTGATTCTTTCTTTACTCCACATAAAACAACGGCGCAGCCATTGATCTTGGCTGTGCCGTTTTTATGTAAAGTTATCGAAGTGGTATTTGTCTTCAAGGATGGGTTCTGTTGGATTCTCGAGGATATCCTCTGTGAAAGGCTCGTCAGGTTCGGGGTCTGCCGTTTCGGTTTCATCGGCTTCCTCGATTTCCTCCGCCTCCTCGGATTCCTCTTCTCTGCGGATGACGTAGAGCATGACGGCGCAGATCGCGACGATGATCAGCGTGCCGATGACCTGTACCACAGCGAACGCCACGCCTGCGCCGAGGACGATGGCGCGGATGAGGGTGATGATCGAGAAGATGAGCGCCGCCGCGGCTACGCCGAGAGCGATGCGCGTGATCAGTTTCCGTTTGTCCATCATGCCTCCAGAATCAGCGGGAGGATCTTGTGAACGTCGCCGTCCATGATCTTCCAGCGCGCGGTGACCTCGCTCTCGTCCTTGACCTCGGGGCTGATCTCCTGGTGGATGTACAGTCCGTCGATGCCGACGCCCTTCGCGCCCAGCATGTCGGAGTTCTTGTCGTTGCCGACCATCAGACACTCGGCGGGGTTCAGAGAGTATCTTGCGAGCAGTTTCTCAAAGAATTGCTTCTGCGGCTTGCAGACCCGCTCCTCGGAGCTGATCATGATGCCGTCAAAATAGGGGAGGATGTGAAGCGCGTCCATCTCGGGGATGGTGAAGCTCTCCTGTGCGTTGGAGAGCAGGAAGATGCGCCTGCCAGCCGCCTTCAAGCCGTCCAGCAGCTCGGTCACGCCGTCGTACAGTCCGAGCTTCAGGGTGGAGTCGGTGCGGAAGCGGTGCGCCGTATCGCGCAGAAGGTTCATATCCGCGTTGACGCCCTTGTCCTGAAAGAGCCTGCGGAATACCTGCAGCAGGTCGATGTCCACATGCTTGCAGGTGGGGTGTCTGAGACGTTCGAGCCGTAACGCGCGCTTGACGTACTTGGTGTACGCCGTGCGAAGCTCGACAGGGCTGAACGAAGCGCCGCCCATCGCGAATACCTGTACCGCCTTGCGCCAGAAGTCCAGCGAGAATTCATCCGTGCGGATGTCGATCAATGTTCCGTATAAATCAAAAATAATATTCTTGTACATGCGCTCACCCTTGAATGATTATTATGATCAATGATAGTGTATTACTCCATATTTTATCAAATTCGTTCAAAAGAATCCATACATATTTAAAATAAACATGCCGAAATTTGGCGGAAAATTTTGTGAAAATCGGATTAAATCGGGCTTTGGTCAGGGTGATCGGAACAGAGCAGGGTGCATCTGCTTCGCGGAATAAGGGATAACTCGGAAGCGTTGCGGGGCGACGAGGGCGTCGCCCCCTACGAATGATATGTAAACGGGGCGTTATCGCTGAGAAGTATAGGGTGACTGTAGATATCCGAACCGTGGTTTTGACGGGCAGATTTCCGCCTGCCCATTGTTAAAATCCT
The DNA here is from genome assembly GCA_902773635.1 of uncultured Ruminococcus sp. GTDB lineage: Bacteria > Bacillota > Clostridia > Oscillospirales > Acutalibacteraceae > Ruminococcoides. The sequence continues at coordinate 3,782 of CACYFH010000064.1, forward strand.
CGCGAACCCGTCAGGGTTCGCTGTGGTT
>CACYFH010000065.1 GCA_902773635.1 uncultured Ruminococcus sp.
CAGTAAAGAAAATGTGTGAAAAGTGCAAGGTTATCAAGCGCCACGGCAAAGTCATGGTGATCTGCGAGAACCCTAAGCATAAGCAGAGACAGGGCTAAAAGCTCCGCTTTTTAGCAGAGAAAAGATAATAGAGAATAACTGACGGCGGGACGCCCGCACCCGATTTGTATGGCGAGATGAAGCCTCATACAAATTCAAAACGCGTCAGCGTTTCCCTTCACTGTTATCTGTTATCTATTATCTGTTATCTGTATTTCTACAAATCTTTCACACAAATCAATTTATTATTATTAAATGGAGGTGCACTCAATGGCTCGTATAGCTGGTGTAGACTTACCCCGTGACAAGAGAGTCGAGATCGGACTCACTTATATCTACGGTATCGGTCGTAAAACCGCGACAGACATTATTGCTGCAACCGGTGTAAATCCCGACACACGCGTTCGTGATCTCACCGAAGAAGACGTATCAAAACTCAGAGAATATATTGACCATAATTGCCGCGTTGAAGGTGATCTCCGCCGTGATATCGCTTTCGACATCAAGAGACTGATCGAGATCGGCAGCTATCGCGGTGTTCGTCACAGAAAGAACCTGCCCGTAAGAGGCCAGCGTTCCAAGACCAACGCCCGCACCCGTAAGGGCCCGCGCAAGACGATGGCTAATAAGAAGAAGTAAGGAGGGCAATTAAATGGCAGTTAAGACAGGTAAGAAGGCTCCCGTACGCCGCCGCCGCGAGAGAAAGAATATCGAGAAGGGCTCGGCGCACATCCAGTCTACCTTTAACAACACAATCGTTACTATATCCGACACACAGGGCAACGCGATCTCCTGGGCGTCCGCAGGCGAGCTTGGCTTCCGCGGCTCCAGAAAGTCCACTCCCTTCGCCGCACAGAGCGCTGCTGAGACAGCCGCTAAGGTCGCGATGGAGCATGGCATGAAGAGCGTTGAGGTCTATGTCAAGGGTCCCGGTCAGGGTCGTGAGGCCGCTATCCGCGCGCTGCAGACCGCAGGTCTGGAGGTCACCATGATCAAGGACGTTACCCCGATCCCGCACAACGGTTGCCGTCCTCCCAAGAGAAGACGTGTATAAAAGATAAAGGAGGATATAGAATATGGCTAAGAATTCACAGCCGATTGCTAAGCGCTGCAGAGCGCTGGGCATTTCCCCTGCAGTCATGGGTTACTCTAAGAAGACTTCCAACCGTAACCCGGGCGGCAAGATGAGAAGAAAGCAGAGCGAATACGGCATCCAGCTCACCGAGAAGCAGAAGGTCAAGTTCATCTACGGCATCCTCGAGAAGCAGTTCCGTATGTATTATGAGAAGGCTGAGAAGATGGAAGGCAAGGCCGGTGAGAACCTGCTCTCTCTCGTAGAGCGCAGACTCGACAACGTTGTCTACCGTCTGGGTCTGGCGGCTACCCGCCGCGAGGCGCGTCAGCTCGTTAACCATGCTCATTTCACCGTCAACGGCAAGAAGTGCAACATCCCTTCCTATCTCATCAAGGAAGGCGACGTTATCGCTGTATCTGACGGTTCCAAGGATACCAACCGCTTCAAGGCGATCGCCGAGGCGGACGGCGCCACTCTGGTTCCGAAGTGGCTCGAGAAAACCGACAAGCTCAGCGGCAAGGTCATCGCCCTGCCCCAGCGTGACGATATCGACTATCCTGTCGAGGAACATCTCATCGTCGAGTTGTACTCCAAGTAATTTGTACGCCGGTCGGAATCTTTCCGGCATCGTGCTCGCGCCCCTCGCGGCGTGAGTACATCGGCGCGGCTCAGTCCTCGCCGATGCAGCTAAAAATTTAAGGAGGAATTCGCCAATGATAGAGATAGAAAAACCCAGAATCGACACAGAAGAATTATCTTCGGACGGTAAGTACGGCAGATTTGTCGTCGAACCCCTCGAGCGCGGCTTCGGCAATACGCTGGGCAACTCTCTGCGCCGCGTCCTGCTCTCCTCTCTGGAGGGCGTTGCGGTAACGTCCATCAAGATAGACGGAGTTCTTCACGAGTTCTCTACCATCCCCGGCGTCAAGGAAGACGTCACCGAGATCGTTCTGAACATGAAGAGCTTGGTAGCAAAACTCCACAGCAACGGTCCCAAGATCGTTGAAATCTCGGCGGAAGGTCCCTGCGTGGTGACTGCCGAGAGTATCAAGTGCGACAGCGAGGTAGAGATCCTCAACCCTGAGCTGCATATCGCCACCCTCGCGGACGGCGCGTCGCTCAACATGGAGATCACCCTCGACAAGGGCAGAGGCTACGTTCCCGCTGAGAAGAACAAGCTCATCGCGGGTAACGAGGTCATCGGCGTGCTGCCCATCGACTCTATCTACACCCCTGTCCTCAAGGTCAACTACACGGTCGATAACACCCGTGTCGGTCAGATCACCGACTACGACAAGCTGACCCTCAGCGTTTGGACCAACGGCGTCATCAACGCGCAGGAGGCCGTCTCTCTGGCGGCGAAGGTCCTGACCGAGCACCTCAACCTCTTTGTGAACCTGTCCGATAAGGGCTACAACACGGAGATCATGGTGCAGAAGGACGATAAGGGCAAGGAGAAGGTGCTCGAGATGACCATCGAAGAGCTCGACCTCTCCGTCCGTTCCTTCAACTGCCTCAAGCGCGCGGGCATCAACACCGTAGAGGATCTGATCTCCAAGTCCGAGGAGGATATGATGAAGGTACGCAACCTCGGCCGCAAGTCGCTCGAGGAAGTCGTCTTCAAGCTTGATACGTTAGGCTTCAGTCTTCGTAAAGAGGACGAATAATTACGAATAAACGAAAAATATTCGATCAATAATCCCGAAAGGAGTGAATACAAATGCCGGGTACAAGAAAACTGGGCAGAGCTACCGACGCGCGTCTGGCGATGCTGAGAGCTCTCGTAACATTCTTACTGGAGAATGGCAAAATCGAAACCACTCTTACCCGCGCCAAGGAGACCGCTTCCATGGCCGAGAAGATGATTACAATAGCTAAGAAGGACACTCTCGCGAACAAGAGACAGGTTATGGCGTTCATCACGAAGGAGGACGTTGCAACCAAGCTGTTCAAGGAGATCGCTCCCAAGTATGCGGACCGCAACGGCGGTTACACCCGCATCACCAAGATCGGTCCCCGTCGCGGCGACGCTGCCGAGATGGCGATCATCGAGCTGATCTGAGCATCATGAATCGCGCCTCACCTTTACGGTGGGGCGCTTTTGTTTTAGGCTCTCTGTCAATAGTTGGGGTAAACCCGAATATAAAACAGAATAAGAGAACAGAACAAGCGATGGCTAAGAAGCTGTCGCTTGTTTAGCGTT
>CACYFH010000066.1 GCA_902773635.1 uncultured Ruminococcus sp.
CTGGTTCGCGCACTGGGCGCGCGAGTGCGGCTACAAGGGCGCGAACCTCGCCATCTGGCAGTATGGGGGAGAGGAAAACTACATCGACACGCCCTATATTGACGGCGTCAGCGGCAAGATCGACAAGGATCTCTGCTACCGCGACTACCCGACGATCATCAAGGAAGGCGGGTACAACGGATGGCAGGACGCGTCCTGTTCGGCGCCCGTTACTCAGCGTGATGGCACACCGGACAACGCTCTGACCTGCGAAATCACCCTGCCGTATCTGGCTAAGGAGGGATATGCCTCCACAGGGGGAGCGGTCAAGACCGTTCAGCGCCTCCTGAACGCGACGGACTACCTCGGCGCGGATAACCGTCAGCTGACAGTCGACGGCATCTTCGGCGTGAACACCGACCATGCCGTCAGGTTGTTCCAGAAGCACAAAGCCCTTACTGCGGACGGGATCGTCGGCGCAAAAACATGGAAAGCATTATTGAAGGCTGAATGAGGAAAAGAGCACCCTGCGGGGTGCTCCTTTCTTATGCCTGCGCTTATTGACAAAAAACGGGAATATTATTATAATCGTATGTGCATGATATTTCATATGCAAGGAAGGTTTTAAAATGGAAATGGTAGGGCAGATTCTTCTGCTGATTTTGGGGTTTGTCGCGCTGATCAAGGGCGCGGATATTTTTGTGGACGGCAGCTCGTCGCTCGCCGCGATCTTCAAGGTACCGACGGTCATCATCGGTCTGACGATCGTCGCGCTGGGCACCAGCGCACCTGAGCTGGCGGTCAGCACCTCCGCCGCGATCGCAGGCTCTAACGAGATCGCGCTGAGCAACGTCATCGGCTCGAATATCTTCAATCTCTTGATGGTTCTCGGCGTTTGCGCGATCATCAAGCCCATCCCCATCGACCACACCATCAAGCGCAGGGACTACCCCTTCTCCATCATCACGACTGTCCTGCTGTTCGCCGCGCTGTGCATCCCTATGATCGGCAAGGTGAGCCTCGGCTCGGTGAAGATGGCGGATAACGTCAGCCTCGTCAGCCGCCCCATCGGTATCGTTTTACTGGTCGTGTTCATCGGCTACATCGCGTATCTGATCTACGACGCGAAGAAGCACCCTTCAAAGGAGGAGCCGACAAAGGTGATGACGCCGCTCAAGAGCGTGATCTTCATCGTGCTGGGTATCGGGCTGATCGTCGCGGGCGGTCACTTCGTCGTCGAATCCGCTAAGTATATCGCCGCCGCGTTCGGCATGTCTGAGACGCTGATCGGTCTGACGGTTGTCGCGCTGGGTACGTCTCTCCCGGAGCTTGTGACCTCTATCGTCGCTTCGAGAAAGGGCGAGAACGGTCTCGCAGTGGGCAACGTCGTCGGCTCGAATATCTTCAACATGCTGTTCATCCTCGGCGTGTCCTCGACCATCCACCCCGTAGCGGTCAACCTCGCATCCATCTGCGATTTCATCATCCTGATCGCCGTGACGGTGCTCTGCTATATCTTCGCAATCACCAAGAAGATCAATCGCATCGAGGGCGTTGTGATGGTGCTCCTGTACGTCGGCACGGTCGTTTTCGCCGCCTTGAGATAAACAAACTGAATACACTTGAATAATCATCTGCGCTTCCGCTCATACTATGGGCGGAGGCGTTTTTTATGAAGAAATATCAACACAGAAAAGAGAAGAAGCCGACTGAGCGCGTGAGCTTTTACATTGCACTGTCCGTCTGTATGCTGGCGGTCGGATTGGCGGTCTGGTCGGCATATACAGCGTTTGTTGAGCCTGAGGACGAGAAGGAGAGCTATTTTTCATCCCTGAACGGCGGTCAGACTGCCGTCGCCCAGGATATGACCGGCGTGACCGTTCCGGCTCCGACTTCTGCACCGACCGCGGCGGCGACTGCCGCGCCCACGACCGCTCCGACCCAGCCTGAGACCAAGGCGGTCATGAAGGAGCACAGCTTCACGGTCAGCGAGACCCTGCCGCCCAAGACTGAGCAGGCGATGCAGGATGGCAAGCTCAGCCCTCTGCAGGCTGTATTGCGCGTCAGCGACGACCTGATCTATCCCGTTAAGAGCCGTCAGGTGCTCAAAGCATACAGCGAGGAGAATGTCTACAACGAGACTCTGCGCGACTACCGGGCGCATACGGGCTGTGATTTCAGCGCAGAAGAAGGCGAAAACGTATACGCAATGTGCGCCGGTACAGTCAGGAAAATTTCCGTATCAGAATTATACGGCGTGATCATCGAGCAGGACTGCGGCGATTTCTCCGTCTACTACTGCGGTCTGAGCACGGACTTTGCGGTTTCTGAGGGCGACGCGCTTTCTACCGGCGACACGGTCGGCACAGTCGGGCATATCCCCTGTGAGAGCAAGGAGAAGCCGCATGTGCATGTGGAGATCAGGGTGGGGGACAAGCTGATCGACCCGCTGAGCGTGATCGAGGACGACGACTAGGCATAATCGCCGCGTTGCGCGCATAAAATGAAGTGAAAGCGCCCTCGAACCGTTTCAGGGGCAAAACAGGGTCGTCGCGATCTCGTGGCGGCTCTGTTCTATTATTCTGTATCAGAATTATAATCGTTTTGAAAAACTTCTCAACTTTTCTATTGACAATCCCGCGCGGATTTGATATAATAACGCTTGTGGATATGAAAAGCCACACAAAACTGAATGCAGGTATGGCGGAATAGGCAGACGCGCATGGTTCAGGTCCATGTGAGCATTGCGCTCATGCAGGTTCAACTCCTGTTACCTGCACCACAAAAAGGTATATCCGATCACGGATATACCTTTTTGTTTTATAATTACAGGAGTTGAAAGGGCGTAAAGAAAACAGTCCGGCGGACTGTTTTTAGCCCGTGGAGCTGATTGTGGGATTGTCAGGAGAAGCGTGCGACAGACGAGATCCCGGAATCCTCCCGCAGAAGCGGATGTTACCTGCACCACAAAAAGGTATATCCGATTACGGATATGCCTTTTTGTTTTATGATGGCAGGCAACAGGAGTTGAAAGGGCGTAAAGAAAACAGTCCGGCGGACTGTTTTTAGCCCGTGGAGCTGATTG
>CACYFH010000067.1 GCA_902773635.1 uncultured Ruminococcus sp.
CGCCAATGCGTACGCTCCGGCTACCGCGTCTGCTTTCGGCGGCGGCACCCTCGCGCTTGCGGGTATCGGCGGTCTCGCGCTCGGTATCCTCGGCACCACCCTTGTGATGCTCCCCAAGCGCAAGAAGAAAGAAGAAGAAATTGCTGCATGATCAGCAAGAATAAAAGGAGAATCTTACTATGCTTAGATCCATCCCCTTGAAACTGATTTCCTGCCTGTTGGCACTGTCCATCATGTTCACCGCGTCTATCGTGACCGTGAACGCTGCAGATAATAACAATGGCGGTAAATACGTCAAGGACGTATTCATCGCCTACGGTGAGGATAAAGCAACCGCCGACAAATGGCTCCAGGAGCATAACTGGGAGTCGATCGCCGACCTCAACGAGGGCAAGACCTCTGAGGCGTGGGGCTACCACAACGCGGTCGCCGTGCTGGGTATCCAGCGTACCGATGATCCCGATGAAGCCATCACCGATATGGCGATCATGAACATGACCGGCGGCTACAGCTTCGATAAGTACGAGGATCTCGTGGAAAAAAAGAAAGCCCAGATCACCGAGTTCATCAACACCTTCGTCCCCGCGATGGAGGAATACCGCAAGAACTACAACGGTCAGGGCAGCGAGGGTAGCAAGAAGCGCGCTCAGACAACTCACGACCTGCTCAACAAGTTCTATGACGGCGATCCGAACGGCGAGTACGCCATCAACGATACCGGCAAGCCGCTTGGCGACCTGCTCTTGAATAAGACCAAGACCGAGATCGGCGACGACGCCTACAACGCGCTCTCCGCCGATGAAAAGCTCAATACCGCTGATTTCCAGCAGATCATTCTGGAAAGCTCCGGTCCGGCGCTCCTGATCGTCAAGCAGGCGCTCGCGCTCGCGACCGATACCGCCGAGACCTCCTGGCTCGACCGTCTGAGCGATCTCTCCGGCTCGAATCTGGCGGATCATATCGAAGAATTCGCGCCCGAGGCAGCGGGTCAGGACCTCGCGCCCTCCGCGGCGAAGTCACTCCTCGCGGCACATTTTGAGGACTACTCCAAGGTGCTCGCGAGTCAGTGGTCCGGTATCCGCGAAAAGATCCGCTGGTACGAGGATTACTGCAACGAGTACGAGCTTTGGAGCGAAACAGACGATCCCGGACTGAATGATGAAAAAGTGAAAGAGCATTTCGACGCTCTGAAAGAAAAGGACGAGAGTCATTATAAAGATGAACTCAACCGTCTCATAGACACTTCTACCTATTATGACAAGCTGTCGGACGTCAGCTATGCGGGCAAATGGGGCGAGACCCTCTATGATTTCTTCAACCCGGAGGACGAGGAAGCGGATTACAGCAAGAAGTATGACGATTTCGCCCCTCTTGCGGCGGCTCTCTCTCCCGGTCAGCGTGCGGGACTGGAATTCCTCAGCCTGAAAACGCTGTTGAAGGTCGGCGTGGACAGCGAATCCGTTATGGAAGCTGAGTTCCCCTCGGTTGAGAAGGCTTTGACGGACAAAAAAGGTAACACCTTGGACAGCATCTCCATCTACAGCGGTATCAACCGCGCCATCTTCCGCAACGGCGTTGCGCTGACCAGCAATGCGGAGATGCAGAAGAGCCTGGGCAATAATCCTTACAATGATCTTTGGGATGAAAAAGGCATCGTCAACGTCGTTTTCTATTGCACCACTTTTGTCGGTCTTATTACGGCTATTGCCGGAGCCTGGAAATATATTGAGGCGACGAAATATGAATATTATCGGGAGATTACGATGGCTCCGGAAGCCAATGTATCTGATGCTGCTTCCCTCGTTGATCCAGAAGATGCTTTTCAAGATGGCGTGATCGAGGAGAACATGAAAACTTTTGGTAGAGATGCTGAAACTACCAAGGCTGTTAATGTCAGTAAATGGATCGCGGGCATCGGCGGCGCGATCATGATCCTGGCTGCTGCGGTGAAGGGCGTCCAGCTCTATAAGCAGTATCACCGTGACTTCACGCCCATTCCCAGGATGATCGTGGATGAAAAGGATATCGTGACCTATACCACGGACGAAAAAGGCAATCAAATCGAGAACATCAACTTCGACTCGTTTGCGTACTATGAGATCGCGAAGTGTAACCGTCAGGAGGTCGGCGTCCATACGAATGCCCAATACGGTGTAGAGGATTACGCCGAGTGGGGCTGCGGCGACTACGCCGACATCAACGCCCGCCGACGTCGGTAAGGAATGGCTCGCACTCTATGTGAACCGCGCAGGGGAGAAGGGAAAGCCCATCCTTGCGAGCACCTTCGTGATCCAGAAGGGCAAGGAGGGCAGTAAGGCTCCCGCAGATCACGACGGCTCTCTGCATTTGTTCACCTACACCTCGCCGATGCAGCTTGACGACACTGCCTACTGCTATCGCGACGCCAACGACGGCTTGTACCTCTTCTGGCAGACGGACGCGACCGCGTACGCTCCGGCTACCGCGTCTGCTTTCGGCGGCGGCACCCTCGCGCTTGCGGGTATCGGCGGTCTCGCCCTCGGTATCCTCGGCACCACCCTTGTGATGCTCCCCAAGCGCAAGAAGAAGGAAGAAGAAACGGCTGAATGATCAGCAAGAATCAAAAAGGAGAAACCTTTATGCTTAGATCTATCCCCTTAAAAGTGCTATCCTGCCTGTTGGCGTTGTCCATCATGTTCACCGCGTCTATCGTGACCGTGAACGCCGCAGGAGAGAACAAGGGCGGTAAATACGTCAAGGACGTATTTATCGCCTACGGCGAGAAAAAGGAAGACGCAGACAAATGGCTCCAAGAGCATAACTGGGAGTCGATCGCCGACCTCAACGACGGCAAGACCTCCGATGCACCGGGCTACCACAAAGCGGTCGCCGTGCTTGGCATCCAGCGCACCGATGATCCGCGTGAAGCCATCACCGATATGGCGATCATGAACATGACCGGCGGCTACAGCTTCGGTGATTATGACAGCTTGGTTGTCGAGAAAAAGGCGGAGATCACCGAGTTCATCAATACCTTCGTCCCCGCGATGGAGGAGTACCGCAAGAACTACAACGGCGAGGGCAGCGAGGGCGGCAAGAAGCGCGCTCAGGCGGCTCACGACCTGCTCAACAAGTTCTATGACGGCGACCCGAACGACGAGAATGCGGTCAACGACACCGGCAAGCCGATCGGCGATCTGCTTCTGACCAAGACCAAGGCAGAGATCGGCGACGACGCCTACAACGCGCTCTCCGCTGATGAAAAGAGCAATACCGGCGATCTCCAGCAGATCATTCTGGAAAGCTCCGGTCCCGCGGTCCAGATGATCCAGCAGTCGCTCGCACTCGCGACCGATACCGCCGAGACCTCATGGCTCGACCGTCTGAACGGTCTCTCCGGCGACGGGCTTGTCGAGCATATCGCGGAATACGCTCCCGAGGTAGCGGGTCAGGATCTCGCGCCCTCTGCGGCGATGACCGTGCTCGCGTCGCACTTTGAGGACTATGCGAAGAAGCTCTCCGGCGGTTGGAATGACGTCCATGAAGATATCGTCTGGTATGAAAACTACTGCACCAAAAAGGGGCTCTGGCAGGAGGACGGCGAAACGGATGAAGCGTATTCCGCAAAGGTTGAGAATTACTTCAACGATCTGAAAGCGCTTGACGAACAGCGCTATCTCGATGATTTCGGCCGCTTCACCCGCGTTGATACCTATTATACTAAGATCTCGGAGATCAACTACGCCGGAAAATGGGGCGAGACCCTCTATGATTTCCTCAACCCGGAGAACTGGAAGCTGGATATCACCGCTGACGTCAAGAACTTCGTCCCCCTGGCGGCGGCTCTCTCCGACGGTCAGCGCGCGGCGCTGGACTTCCTCGGTCTGACCACTCTCTTAAAGCTCGGTATGAACAGCGAAGCCGCGCTCAAAGCCGACTTCCCGACGGTCGATTCCGTCTACAAGAGTCAGGACGGCACGGAAATGGAGAGCATCTCCATCTACAGCGGTATCAACCGCGCCATCTTCCGCAAGGGCGTTGCGCTGACCAGCAAGGCGGAGATGCAGAAGAGCCTGGGCAACAACCCCTACAGCGAAGTTTGGGATGAGGACGGTATCGTTGCTATCGTTTCCTACGTCGGAATCGGTCTCGGAACGATCACGGCGATCACCGGCGCCGTAGTGTACTCTGTTATGAGATCACAGCTCCTTTCTCTCGTAAATGAGACATTCGGCAGAAATTATAAATCAATCAAGGATCTTGACCATCTGATGTCCGGTAAGACGTGGGCTTATGGAGATGATTCAGCTTTTGCCGTTGGCAGATCGAGACTTGCGATCGGCAAATGGATTGCGGGTATCGGCGGTGCGATGATGATTCTGTCGGCTGCGCTCTTGGGCGTTCAGATCTATCAGAATTATCACCGTGACTTCTCGGTCATCCCCAAGATGATCGTGGATGAAAAGGATATCGTGACCTATACCACGGACGAAAAAGGCAATCAAGTCCAGAACATCAACTTCGACTCGTTTGCGTACTATGAGGTCGCGAAGTGTAACCGTCAGGAGATCGGCATCCATACCAACGCCCAGAGCGGCGTATCGGATTACGCCGAATGGGGCTGCGGCGACGCTGCGGACATCAACGCCGACGTCGGTAGGGAATGGCTCGCGCTTTACGTCAATCGTGCAGGTGAGAAGGGACAGCCCATCCTTGCGAGCACCTTCGTGATCCAAAAGGGCAAGAAGGGCAGTGAGGCTCCCGCAAATCACGACGGCGCTCTGCATCTGTTCGGATACTCCAACGCGATGAAGCTCGACGACACCGCCTACAGCTACCGCGACGATAATGACGGTCTGTACCTCTTCTGGCAGACGGACCCGACCGCGTACGTTAAGGCTACCGCATCCGCCTTCAACGGCGGTACCCTCGCGCTTGCGGGTATCGGCGGTCTCGCGCTCGGTATCCTCGGCACCACCCTCGTGATGCTCCCCAAGCGCAAGAAGAAGGAAGAAGAAGCTTGATCGACAACATTTCATGATAACGCAAAGCAGCCGCTCGGTTTTCTGAAACTGTCAAGGGAAAGTAGACAATAAAGGCTCTCTGTCAATAGTTGGGGTAAACCCGAATATAAAACAGAATAAGAGAACAGAACAAGCGATGGCTAAGAAGCTGTCGCTTGTTTAGCGTTAA
>CACYFH010000068.1 GCA_902773635.1 uncultured Ruminococcus sp.
CGCGACCTCATCGGCGCGGGCTTCACGGCTCTTGCCGTTCTCGTAGATGTAGGCGATATCGGGACGGATGTCCGCGAGCTTGCGGATGTCGCGGCGGGATTTCTCGACCGCCTTATCCTCCAGCAGCTCGCCGATGCCGAACAGCACCATGACCGCCGCGCCTTCCACAAATTCGCCGAGGATCATGGCGGCGATGACCGCGACCGTCATGAGGGTTGTCTCGTCGATGCGGCGCTTGAACACGGACTTCACGCCCTCGATCATCACGTCGTAGCCTGCAAGCAACGCGGAGACGATACTGATCACGCCGCTTGCGATCATGAATCTGTCATGATCGACCAGATGCAGGACGAACGCCGCGACGAACAGCGCCGCCGCGATGATCAGCAGGATCAGCTTGACCTTCCCGCCCTCATGATGGTGTTCGTGACCGTGCTCGTGGTGATGTTCGTGGTGGTGCTCATGATGATGTTCATGGTTGTGATCTTGCTCACAGCAGGCGTCATGGCAGTCGTGATCGTGGTGATGGTGCTCGTGCTCAGAGGCTCCCTTATGCAGTTCCTTAGGCACGACCGTCACGCCGTCCTCGATGGAATCGACGATCTCCTGCACCTCACCTCGGATATCCTCCTTGTCGGTGTGGATCTCTAATTCGAGCGTCGCGAAGGAAAACCGCACGTCGCCGTAGGTTTTCTCGAGCTTCGCTTCTATCTTCGCCGCGCAGTTCGCGCAATGCAGTCCTTCTAGGATAAATTCATGCTTCATCGTATCACTCTTTCAGATGCTTTGTAGGGCGGGGGTACCCCCGTTGGGGGAATGTCCGAAGGACAAGGGGAGGAGCCGTCTCCGGCGAGGAATGCTCCCGCCGCGTCGCAACGCGACGTTCGCGAAGCGAAAACATTGGATATTGATTTGACACTGCCTTTTTTACTCCAAAATATGCTCCAAGCCCATCTCGAAAATCTTTTGGATGTGCTCATCCTCGAGGGAATAGTAGCTCTGCTTGCCGTCCCGGCGTACCTTGACGAGGTTCTCCTGTCTGAGGATGCGGAGCTGGTGGGAGACGGTGCTCTGTTCCATGCCGACGATGTCCGCGATACAGCAGACGCTCAGCTCGCGCTCAAACAGCGCGCACATGATGCGGATGCGGGTGGAGTCGCCGAACACCTTGAAGAAGTCCGCCAGCTCAAAGAGCGTGTCCGCGTTCGGCATATTCGCCTTGATCTCCTGTACGATCTCCTTATGCTCTTCGTGTGCCATATGCTCCTCCTGTGAATGTATGTTAAATCAGTGAACACATGAACAAATATTCATATGTTCACCATTATATTACTCCTTCCGTCGGAATATGTCAATAGTTTTCTTGAAATATCTGCAACTTTACGCTATAATAGGTTCATTCTGGATTTGGAAGTGTGATTATGAACGTGATTTTTGACATGGACGGAGTCATTTTCGACTCCGAGCGCGCGTATATCGCCGCTTATAAGAAGCTCGCGCCCAAGTACGGGCTGGACGACGTTGAGGTCATCCACAAGGCGTGCATGGACAGCATCGGCGCGAACCGTCAGAAAACGAAGGAGATCTTCTTTGCTTACGTCGGGCATGAGTTCGACTACCTCGCCTACCGCGAGGACGTGCAGGTCGAGCTGAATAAGCATGATTACGTCATCAAGCCCGGTGTTTATGAGATTTTCGACTGGCTCAGGGAGACCGGCGCAAAGATCGCTCTCGCCAGCTCTACCAGAGAGGTCAGCGTGAGAAAATCGCTCGGCAAGGCGGATCTCGTGAAGTATTTCGATCAGATCGTCTGCGGTGATATGGTCAGTCATAGTAAGCCCCATCCGGAGATTTTTTTGAAGGCGGCTGAAGAGCTGGGCGTCAAGCCTGAGACCTGCTATGTGATCGAGGACAGCTTCAACGGCATCCGCGCCGCCCACGCCGCCGGTATGCACCCGATCATGGTGCCGGATATCCTCCAGCCCGACGAGGAGATCAGAGGACTTGCGGAGGTTGTCCTGCCGTCGCTCTTTGAGGTGAAGGAGTATTTGGAGAAGCAGGAATGAAACATGAGATGAAACTCGCTTTGGAGCCGTTCGATATGATCGCTGACGGCAGGAAGACGATTGAACTCCGACTGTATGACGATAAGCGTAAAAAGATCAAGTTAGGAGATGAAATACAATTCATTTGTATTGAGCCGCCGCATAACACGCTAAACGCTACGGTTATCGGGTTACATCGATATAATTCTTTCTTAGAATTATATAATCATCTTGATCTGTTGAAATGCGGCTATACCGAGAAAGATATTGATTCTGCAAAACCAGAGGATATGAACTTGTATTACTCTAAAGAACAGCAGGAAAAATACGGAGTGGTCGGGATAGAATTGAATATAGTGAGATAAAAAGTCAGCCGCTTCGGAAAACCTGAAACTGTCAAGGGAAAGTAGACAATAAAAAAGCACAATTAGGCAAACCCCTGTTCAATTCTAAATTGAGCAGGGGATTTGTAATGCAATTTAGAAGA